>JAIEKC010000564.1:0-6477 GCA_029064505.1 Acetatifactor sp. | reverse complement strand
AGTAATATCTTCATATCTCTTCAATTCCTCTTTCATAAGCCTGAGTGCTTTTCCTCTGTGGCTGACCTCATTCTTTTCCGCCTCTGTCAGCTCTGCCGTCGTCTTTTGAAATTCCGGAACATAAAAGATTGGATCATATCCGAAACCGTTTGTTCCCTTTTCCTCATATCCAATGCGCCCTTCTATGGTTGCTCTCACAGTCAGCTCCCTGCCGTCCGGAAGCACTGCCGCGATCGCGCACACAAAGCGGGCTGTCCTCTGCTCATCGGGAACCCCCTCCATACGTCGGATGAGATCGGCATTTTTCACATGATAAGAGGTATCCTCTCCCAGATATCGGGCGGAATGAATCCCCGGCTCCTTATCGAGATGATCGATCTCCAGACCGGAATCATCCGCCATGACGATATCCTCTGTCAGGGCCGCCACCGCCCGCGCCTTGATCAGCGCGTTTTCCTCATAGGTACTCCCATTTTCCTCAATCTCTATTCGGATCCCGGCATCCTTCATGGAGATCACCTCCATTCCGGTATCCTCCATGATCGCATTGATCTCCCGGATCTTACCGGCATTCCCTGTTGCAAAAACGATTCTTCCCATAAGTATTCCTTTCATTCCACATTACTCTTTTGCGCCCGGCTTCAATCCGTCAGCTTCCGACAGCTCTCTTCAATGGCATTTAATATACCCTCTGCCACTTTTTCCAGATAAGCCTCCTGCTGCAATAAATTGCGTTCCTGATCATTGGACAGATATCCCACGGACAATTGCACCGCCGGGATATTGATCTCTCTTAAAATGCTGTCCTCCGCCGCCGGTATCAGTCCCAGCGCCCGGTTGCCGGCAGCGATGGTCACCGCTCTGGTCACAATGTCCGCCAGATCCACATTTCCGAATTCGGGAATAAAATACTCATCATTATAGTAACACTGAATGCCATATACATTCTCCTCCGCCGCATTTTCCGCCGCGCCGATCCGAATGTAAAAGTCCGCGTCCACATCCCGTATCAAAGCTGTCCTCTCCTCCGCAGATACTTCCACATCCTCCGTTCTGGTGAGATACAGCTTCACGTCAGACAGCGTGCAATTCCTTTGGACTAACCCGGCGATCTGCAGAGCCAGCTCCTTCTCCCTGTACACATAACTGCACAGGCCATTGTCACTGCCCCCGCCCACAGGGTCTATCACCACAATGAAGGGGTACATTTCCCCCGGCCTGCATCCGGCCACTTCCAGAATCGCGTCATTCATGGTACTGTAATATTCCTGCAATCTGTCCATGGTAAGTTTTAGCAGAATGCCGTCCGGTTGTATTTCATATCTTCCCTCTAAAATAGCTGATGTATCGCCGCTGACAGTATTTTCTCCGTAAAACTGTGTGTCCTCACTCTGAATATGAATCCACAGTTCCTTCTCCATATAGCGGTTCTCCATGGTGACATCTTCCGCTCTCACATTTGCCGGCAGCGGAATCAAAAAACTGCCGCTGCCGCTTTCCGTCTGCCGCAATTCCAACGCAAGATCCTCCTGGGCGGTGCTGGCGGTCAGCCCTGCCTGATTCTGAAGAGTATCCGGAATCACAATCGTCTTATGGGCAGACAGACGAAGCATCGCCGCCATAGCGGCAACGGACAGTACAACCCACAGGCCGAAAGATACCCACATATTCTCTTTTCCCAAATCTCTCCGCTTCGTTTCCATATCCAACCTGCCATCCCGGTTCCACAGTCTCCCCTTCAATACCCCAAATTCTGAGATGCTTCTGTCGCCGCGAAACAATATCCCGCAATCCATCCGGGTACTTCCTCACAGTTCCTGTTTTGTTATTCCGTATCCGCCTGCGACAATTGCTTCCGCACTGTCACATAAAAGCAGTATCGCCTTCCCTGTTTTTCCTTGGCGGCTTAGGTCCCATAAACTGATAATAATAAGCCTTCATCATTCCGTTGTATACTTTGCGGTTTTTGTCCGCCTTTCGTCCGATGTCCTGCTCCGCCTTCTCATAGGCGGTGATCAGGTACATACTCCAGGAGTCAAGCTCTGCAAACCGCTGTCCGATCGTGCGATACAGCGCCGGCATATCTTCCTTATCCTGCAGTCTCTCACCATAAGGCGGATTCGTGATCAGGAAACCATACTTTTTCGGATGACTCAGCTGTTCCACGCCCCTTCTCTGGAAATGGATCAGTCCGTCCACTCCCGCAAGCTTTGCGTTTTCCCTGGCGATCGCCACCATCCTGTCATCAATATCATATCCCTGGATATCAGGATCAATATGCAGATTCGCCATCTCCCGCGCTTCGTCCAGGGTATCCTCCCAGTTTTGCTTTCCTATGATATGCGGCCAGTTCTGCGCCGTAAAACTTCGATGCATACCCGGAGCCATCCCCGCCGCCATCATAGCCGCCTCAATGGGAAATGTGCCGCTTCCGCAAAAGGGATCCACCAGGATCCTGTCCCTGTTCCACGGAGTCAGCATGATCAATGCCGCCGCCAGATTTTCCGCAATGGGTGCTCTGGCCGTCAGCTTCCTGTACCCCCGCTTATGTAAAGATTCCCCTGTGCCGTCCAGCCCCACGGTGACCTCGTCTTTCATCAGGAACACCCTTATGGGAAAGCTCTCGCCGCTCTCCTCAAACCAATTTGTCCGGTAAACACCCTTCAGCCGCTCTACCATGGCCTTTTTCATAATGGACTGGATATCTGAGGGACTGAAAAGCTTTGATTTCACACTGGCTGCCTTGGCCACCCAGAATTTTCCGTCAGCGGGAATATATTCCTCCCAGGGAAGATCCTTTGTTCCCTGAAACAATTCCTCAAAAGTCTCTGCATGAAAGCTTCCGATCTTGATCAGTATGCGCTCCGCCGTCCGCAGGAAAATATTTGCACGGCACAACGCTTCCTCATCACCCCAGAAAGTAACTCTTCCGTCCGCCACCCCTGTAACGTCATATCCAAGCTCGGTAATTTCTCTTTTCAATATGGATTCCATGCCGAAATGGCAAGGAACGATCATTTCAAACTTACGCATAAGGTTCCCCGTTCATTCGTTCTTTGTCAGGCAAATACAGCTATAGTATACAATTTTTTCGCAGATATGTAAATAGGGACACCGAAGTGTCCCTATCGCCGAACAGACCTTAGTAATTGTTATTCTGGCTGTTCTGGTTCTTGTTCTGATTGTTGTTCTGATTCTTGTTGTTCTGGCTGTTCTGATTGTTCTGATTCTGATTGTTGTTCTGGTTGCTGTTCTTACAATTATCCATTTTCTTCCTCACATCCTGCCGCATTTGCGGCTTTCATACAGGAGCGGATCTTCTGAAACACGCGCTCCCTGAGCAGGTGATCCTTAACTCCATGCTCCTTATAGTTTTTGGTTACAGGAAGTAGTATGGCAAAACGCACAAAAAATTATACATTTTTTCTTAGTACTTTAGCACTATTTGTGTATTGCCAATTTGTGACGAAAGTACTATAATAAACTTGTAAGTGATGAACCCCTATCATCATCTTACTACCCCTTATATATTAATATTTATACTCCCCTCATTGTGGGCCGTCGGTTTGCCGGCGGCTCACAATCTTTATCTACAGTTTATCACAAAAAAAGTCATAATGAACTTCCTAATTCATCCAGTCACGGAAAAATTTCACAACCCCCGTCACGACCACAATGATGATGACAGGCACCAATATGGGCCAGAGGAAAGACAGCAGTGACACCACCGCACTGAATATCAGGACCACGATGAGCATTCCAAAGATCAGCCATAACCATATTGGCAGGCGCCGGCGCTCATTTCCCTGAGACTGCGCTGACCTGCCGTATTCCCGGTATTCTCCTGCCCCGGCGGCATCCGCCTGTGTGCTGGCAGTGATGATCGTCCGTGCTATCAGTCTGGGATCGCCCAGCGCTGTCAGTACCTCCTCCTCACTTTTTCCCTTGCGTATCTCCGTATTGATATAATCCTCATAATATTGAAGATTCTCCGTGACCACACCTGCGGACACCTTTCCGGTCAGGGCAAGACGCAATTTCTCCATAAATTCCTGTTTTGTCATCTGACTGTTCACTCCTCTGATCGTTACTATTCATTTCATTCCAATGTCATCAGCTTAAACCTCCAAAGTACATTTCCAACAGTTGAAATATACCCCGTATACGGTTTTCAGGAGATGCTATAACAACTGATCCATTCCCTGTCCTGCGGTAAGCCTGCGAACGTAGGTATCAGGATCCTTCTTCATTTCGATCATTGTGTAAAAAGCATTCAGCACCATTGCCTCTTTATTACAGCTCTCCGTATTTTTCCCGCTGTCCCGAATCAGGTTGTAGCGATCCATCTGCCACACATACAGATCCGTCAAACCATATCCGCGACATTTTTCCTCATCACAAAAAGTATGATGATCCAGGTAAAACATAAATTCCTTCATCAGACCATTATCCGGAATCAGTTTTCCCCACAACTCATTCAGCCATTCCGTATCCTTACCCGCATACTCTCCAAGCGCCAGAAGCCCTTCATAGGCTTTTACCCTGCGCGCATCATACACTATTCCGCTCATGTTCATCCATCCTGCCACTTTCCCCATGGACAGCTGTTTTGCGCTGCCGCCGCCCTCATCTCCACATAGCACCCGCACTTTCTGCACATGCCCTGCAGCAGCATATCACATTCCTTACAGACGGCAAGCCGTTTCTCATACACATATTCCACAGCTTTGACCGCCGGGTCCATGTTTGCAATGTAGTCCCTCATGGACTGAAAATCTTCCTGCTCTGCCATCTCTCTGGTCAGGCAGCGTTTACAATTTCTAAGCCTTTCTGTCTCCTTTTCCATTGTATGCTCCATCATCTGATATGAATACAAAGGTAAACTGTACTTATTATACTTTCTTTACGATACAAAGTCAAATGCCATGAATACGGCTCCTGCATAGCCGAGAGTGATCGGCAGAAACTTTCATCTGCATACAAAAAAGCGGAAATGCTGTATCTGCCAACATTTCCGCCTCTTCCGCACACTGTACACAAACGCACATGGTAACGTGCACAACCGCACATGGTAACGTGCGTTAGAGGATTCGAACCCCCGACCTTTTGGTCCGTAGCCAAACGCTCTATCCAGCTGAGCTAAACGCACATTTGTTGCAGCAACACATCATCTACAACATTAAATATAATAACCTCTAAATCATAAAAAGTCAAGCACTTTTTTTAACTTGTATAAAATTTCTCAAAATTCCCGGCACAGCCCCTGAAAGTCTCTTTCGCATACGCGTATCTTTCCACGGTAACGGCCGAAAACATTTTCCCGTTGCTTTTCGGCTCAGTTGTTATCGCTTTCAAAATAATATAAATAGAAAGGATACACGGCAATCTGGTTTTCCCCGTAAACCGTTACGGACATTCCCCCCTGCTCCAGTTCCTCCAGCTCTTCCTGTTCCAACTCATTGGGGCTAAAATACCAAAACCGATCCGCTTCCGCCATAGTATAGTCCCCATCCACCACATCATTATCTTCATAATAGTGGTGCAGTACCGTCCACCCCAAATGCTGGACCCCGTTCGTCACCAGTTGCATGTCCCGGGTCGGTGTACCTATAATATCAAATGTCTTCTCTGTCTTTTCTTTCTGCTCCCACACCAGTGTACTGTATCGTTGATAATTATCCATACCCTTCACAAACAGGAGACAGAGCAGACATACCAGGATCATCTTACAAAAGCCTTTCAGGTGCAATAACCCCAGCCTGCGCCCCAGCCGCCCCGACAGCTCCATCACACGGCTGCCACATATCACAAGCAGACAGAGTGTGACCGCGCTCAGAGGATACATATACCTTTCTATGAGCACAGGGGTCAGCACAATGCACAGAAGATAAGCAAAAACGATCGTTCCTGCAATGGTAAATAAACCTGTCATGATAGAGAAGGTCGCATCTTCCCACTTTTTCATGTCCGGTGTGTGAACCTCCAGAGTAACCGTCTCTTTCCGCTTTTCCACACAGAGGACGCCGGAATCCGCCAACAGTATTAACACTGCCATGAAAATCAGCAGCGGAGCCGTGACTTCCACCATCCGCGTACCTCCCAGCACGATCTCAAAAACACTGCTCAGCCCCAGGATTTCCGTCGTCCACCAGTTCCGGTCAACCTCTTGGATCGTCCGAAACAGGAAAAAGAGCCATGGACCGTAGCCCAGCACAAACGCGATGACAGCTCCCAGACCCTTTCGCCAGGTCTTCCCTCTTTGCCTGATATACACCGCCACTCCGGTAAAGAACACGATCATTCCCGCCGTCACCAGCGCATAGTAATGGGTATAGGCTGCCGCCAATCCCCAGAGCACCATGCCGGTCCACGCGGACTTTTTCCCGCTGCCGATCACACGGCCGGAACAATAAAAACAGGCTGTAATACAGAAAAATGCCACCGCGTACATGCGGATCTCCAGATTATATTCCAGAC
>JAIEKC010000563.1:0-6479 GCA_029064505.1 Acetatifactor sp. | reverse complement strand
GTTCAAAGGTCTTCCAATCCTGTTTTCCATATATAAATTTCATACCTGATCTCCCTTTTTTCAGAAAACTCTCTTAAATTTCCCGCTCCCTGCATTCTTCCGTGTGCGGCTCAACTCTTCTCAGCGGGCGTATTCTGACTGTTCCGGATTTCCGTCCGTTCTTGTCCGTTCAGTCGGAAGCTGATCTTTGTGAGCCGGTAAATTTTATCCGTCACTTCCTCAGACAGCATTTCCTTTTCCATTCTCCATACCCAGTTGCCTCCCAGTGTGGAGGGTTTGTTGATCCTGGCCGTTTTATCCAGTCCCAAGTAATCCTGCAGGGGAATGATGCAGGTGTCCGCCGCGCTCATCATTGCCAGCCGCACATAATCCCAATACTTCTCTTCATCCGGAGTATCCGCATTGTCCATATATTCCTCCGCGAAATTCCTGCTCTCCTCATCCAGCCCCTGATACCATTGCACCAGGGTCTCGTTATCATGAGTTCCCGTGTACACCACACAGTTCTTATCATAGCAGTGAGGCAGATAACCCGTATCCTCTTCGGGATCAAAGGCAAATTCCAGCACCTTCATGCCGGGATAACCGCTGTCTTTCAGAAGCTTATGTACGGAAGGCGTCTGCAGCCCCAGATCTTCCGCGATAATATCCTTGGGGCCGAGTCTTCCCTGCAGTGTTGTAAACAACTCCATACCGGGTCCCTTTTCCCAATGACCGTTCTCCGCCGTCTCCTCTCCCCAGGGAATGCTGTAGTATTCGTCAAACCCCCTGAAATGGTCGATGCGCATCACATCATACAGCTTAAAACAATGCTCCAGCCGCCTGCACCACCATTGATACCCCGTCTGTCTGTGGTAATCCCAACGGTACAGCGGATTTCCCCAGAGCTGCCCTGTGGCGGAAAAGGCGTCTGGCGGACAGCCCGCCACTGCAATGGGCTGATATTCGGGATCAAACTGGAACATCTCCGGGCTGGCCCACGCATCCGCGGAGTCAAAGGCCACATAAATGGGAATATCACCGATAATCCGGATTCCCTGTTCATTGGCATGGGCTTTCAGCTTACTCCACTGCTCCTGGAACTTAAACTGAATATATTTAAAAAATTCTATATCATAATAACACTCCCGTCGATAATAATCCATTGCAAATCCCCAGCGCTTCCTGATATCCTCCGCCCACTCGCTCCACGCCACGCCGCCAAAGCATTGCTTTACCGCCATAAAGAGCGCGTAATCCTCCAGCCAGAACGCATTCTCCTGTGTGAAACGGATAAACTCCGGATTCCGGGAAATATCGCTCCGCTCATAAGCCAGGCGGAGCAGGGAGAAGCGCTGTCTGTACAGCTTCTCATAATCGATCAAAACAGGATCGTCGCCAAAATCACAGGCGGCGCACTCTTCTTCCGTCAACACTCCCTCTTCGATCAGAGCCTCCAGATCGATCATATAGGGATTCCCTGCAAAGGACGAAAAAGACTGGTAGGGAGAATCCCCATAGCTGGTAGGGGAGAGCGGGAGGATCTGCCAGTAACTCTGTCCCGCTTCCTTCAGCCAGTCAACAAATTCATAAGCTTCCCTGGAAAAACAGCCTATGCCGTACTTCGACGGCAGACTGGTGGCCGGAAGCAAAATACCGCTTGCTCTGTTCATATACACCTAACCTCTCTATTGCCGCCCTGCGGCATGACCATTTCCTTCACACTTCCCGTCATGCCGCCTGCGGCGGCATAAACAATCAATACGAAGACGCCCGTTCTCGGCGTTCTTCTGTGTGCAACTTAGATTTTCTCAGTCCGCGTACTTTATGGGCTTAGAAAATCTTTGCACACTTTCCCAGCATCATACCGCTGTGAGCCTCCACGCGGATGCTCTTCTCCGCTTCCGCCACCGCCTTACGGCAGTCCGCCTCACTGCCGTCCGCCAGAATCTCCCATGCACCTTCGGGAAGCTCCATCGTATAATCCTCGGAAGCAGTATTATAGATCACGAACAGCTCCTCCCAGTCTCCGCAGTCATCAGAAGATTTGTTATCCACTTTAAAAGATACCACTCCATCCCCATGAACCCGCTTCTCTGCAACGCGTTTTACCGCCAGAGATGACTTATCGCACAGACCGGGCAGTTTCTTCCTGAGTCGGATCAGCCCCTTATAATAATCCACCAATTCTCCGTATTCCACGGTCCGGCTCCACTGCAGCATATTGATCTCCGGTGAGGAACAATAACTGTTCTCCTCACCCCCTTTGGTCCGTCCGAACTCTTCCCCCGCCTGCAGGAACAGCCTTCCCTGACAGGTGAAATAGATAAAAGCCGCAAGCTTGTTGGCTGCAAGCACATCCTCGTAACGCTTTGTAAAATCAGGCTCGTCGCGCATGGACAGCACCAGTTTATCCCAAAGGGTGAAATTATCATGGGCCGAAACATAATTGATGATCTGCGCACAGCTCTTCGGAGCAAAATCCGCTCCGCCGTCTTTCCATCCCGTGACGGCATGGAGAAGAGGAGATTCCAATCCGCTGCCTCCATTGACAATTCCCGGCTCCTCACCATAAAAGACATGTCCCTTGATCAGATCTCTGGTATCATCGCAAAAAATCCCGATCCCCTCGTCCAGATAGCGGATATTTTCTTTTAATGCCGCCTTTACACCGTCTTCCATGGGTGAATTGTCCGCTCCCCAGGGTTCTCCGTACAGAAGCTTCTCGCCCTTTCCGAATTCATCATCCAATTCACGCCGGATCCGGTTCATCAGTTCCACCGTCAACAGTCCCATCAGATCAAAACGGAACCCGTCCAGATGATATTCCCTGGCCCAGTACATGACGGAGTCCGCGATGTAGTTATCCACCATGGACCTGCCTGCGGCTATGTCATTTCCACAGGCGGAACCGTTAGACAGACTGCCATCCTCCCGGTGACGGTAGTAATAGCCCGGAACCATCCTCTGAAGCCAGGAATCTTTTCGGTAAGTGTGATTATATACCACATCCATGACCACCCGAATGCCGTTTTCATGAAATGCCCGGATCATCTCCTTGCACTCCCTGATCCTCACCGTTCCATCCTGAACATCCGTGGCGTAGGAGCCTTCCGGTACATTAAAATTAAGAGGATCATAGCCCCAGTTGTACTGCCCTTCCTCCCCCGCCTCATCCACGGAACCATAGTCGAAGAAAGGCAGCAGATGAACATGGGTGACACCAAGTTCTTTCAGATATTCCATACAGGTGGGGTATCTGCCGTTCGTGCCGTTTACCGTAAATGCCTTATACTTTCCGCGATACTCCTCCGGCACACCGCTCTGCGCATCATAGGAGAAGTCCTTGATATGCAGCTCATAAATGATCTCCTCCCTCTGCCTTTCGGGCACCGAATCCGACGCAAAGCCCGGCGGATCCGTCCGCCTCAGGTCCACCACCATGCTCCTGACCCCGTTACAGCCACAGCCCAGGGCATAGGGATCGGCGGTACTCACTTCCTCTCCGTCGTTTTGAACAAGGTAATCATAGTACATCCCATGGAGATTCTCCTGTAATTCCGTCACCCATACGCCTTTTTCCTTCGGCTGCAGTTCCTTTTCCAGCCAGGCCTCCGAATCATTATCGCGATAAAGACGCAGCACTACTCTCTCTGCCAAAGGACTCCACACCTTAAATACAGTCCTTTCCCCCTCACATTTTGCGCCCAGGTCTCTGCCGTCATATCGGAATTTCTCCTCAAACTCCCTGCTGACAAAGACCGCATCCGTAAAAGTTTTCTTATCTTTCAACTTTCCCTCTCCATTCCAGTTCCAAACTGTCAAAACTATTCCGAGCCGGCCTTGGCCCCTTACAGCAATTTATTCCGCCTCTCTTATTGTGGTGCCGAAACTTCAAAGAGCCACTGCAAAATAGATTTCCTTATTCTGCAGCAGCTCTTACCATGTTGTCATCCTTCCCCGAAGACAAATACGACAACTTTTCTGTTGTGATGCCGGGAGAGACACCGCATGCCTCCCCGGGTCACATACACTTGATACAAATCACAGGAATGCCGCGTGTAGCTTTGCACACTTAGCCCTTCACAGCTCCCGATACGCCTTCCACGTAACACTTCTGTGTCAGCAGGAAGAGGATCGATATGGGAATGGAGATCATGACACAACCCGCATAGAACTGCGTGTAATAATACTCCACAAATTCCTGTTCCAACATGGTCCAAAGCCCGATGGCAATGGTGTAGTACTGGGAATCATTTCCCATGATAACCTTGGCAAAGATGTAGTCCACCCAGGGACCCATAAATGCCGTGATCAGAGTATACGTAATGATGGGCTTTGACAGAGGGATCGTAATGCGGACAAAGGTATCCCACTTTGTAGCTCCGTCAATATAGGCCGCCTCATCGATGGACTTGGGGATCGTATCAAAGAATCCCTTCGCCATGTAAAATCCCAGACCTGCGCCGCCCGAGTAGACCAGCACCAGTGCCACCTGCTTCAGCACGCCCGTCTCCAGCAGTCCCAGACCCTTTAAAATGTAGTAGACAGCGATCATAGACATAAAGCCCGGGAACATACCCAGTATCAGTGCGATATTCATGAATTTCTTACGCATCTTAAAGCGCAGGCGGCTCATAACGTAGGAGACGCACAGCACGAAGAATGCGGACAGGATCGTACTGAATATGGCGATCACCAGTGTATTGGTGAACCATCTGGTAAAGTTGATATTACTGTTCCCGTGGAACAAATTGATATAATTGTCCAGAGTAAAGCCTCTGGGCCAAATATAGCTCTTGTAAGAACCGCTCTCGGCCCTGAACGAAGTCAATATTACATATAAGATCGGCAATATCCAGATAACGCTGAGCACCGCCAATAATATATGGCAAGCCGTATTTACAATAAATCTTTTTGTCTTCATTATTGGAACGCCCCCTCATCTTTATATGCGCCTGTTCGACGATAAGTGATCAGCGACAGGGTTGCCAGAATGATAAACACCAGGATACCGATAACAGCACCTAAGTTGTAATCCTTCTGGGTGATTGTCAACCGGTACAGCCAGGTTACCAGCAGATCCGTCTTGCCCGCGTAATAATAATCCATGGAATCGGGTCCGCCGCCTGACAGCAGGAAAATAACATTAAAATTATTGATATTTCCCGTGAAGGATGTGATCAGGTTCGGTGTCATGACAAACAGCATATAAGGAAGAGTGATCTTCCGGAAGATGGTAGCCGCACTGGCTCCGTCAATCTTCGCCGCCTCATACAGCTCCGCGGGAATATTCTGCAGGATACCGGTGGTGGACAGCATGGTAAAAGGCACGCCGATCCAGATATTGATGCAGATGATCGTGATCTTGGCATACAGAGCGTTGGTAAAGAAAGGAATGGATTCCGTTGCTCCGATGATTCCAAACTCTCTCAAAAGCACGTTCACAGGACCATTTGCGTTAAAGATCGTTCTCATGCTCAGCAGCGTTACGAACTGAGGAACCGCCACTGACAGCACGAACATAAATCTCCAGAATCCCTTTGCCCTGGTACCCTTGCGGTTGATCAGAAGTGCCAGCAGCATGCCAAGGATAAAGCAGCTGACGGTTGCGAACACCGCCCAGATCAACGTCCAGGACAATACAGGCCAGAAGGTGCCTGCCAGCTTGCTTCCCTGTGAGAACATCGCCTTGAAATTGTCAAGTCCAACCCAGCTGAACAGATTTCCCGGCGGCTGATGTTCATGATCGTAGCTGGTAAATGCGATCAGTATCATGAAGATCAGCGGAACGATGGTGAAACAGACAATTCCAAAAATGGGAAAAGCCAGCAGGAAAGCATGCAGGTTCTCTTCCTTCAACGATTTAATATCATCTTTAAATGTAGGTATATGTTTTCCTTTTTCCTTCCGCACCTGTGTACAGTACGCGCTCTTTCCGGACATACAGCCCAGAAAGACAATGGCTGCCGTCAGCACCAGTGTGATCACGCCGTACAGCAGGCAGAGCATGGAGTCGTCACCTGCGGAATACTCGTAGATCCCCAAAGCCGCATTATAGACTTCTCCCTGCTGCGCAGTACCCAGGGTAATGAAATCACCCAACGCGCTTATACCGAAAGTAAAGAGATAAATAAAGTATGCTATTTCCAGTGCGAGGAAAAAGAGTCCTCTGCCGATCTGACGGTTCATAAGATTTCCAAGGCCAAAGACAAAGAAGGAAGCCTTAGTGACCGTATTTCCCTTTTTAAATACCTGCGATGTTGCGGCATCGCCCGGCCTGTCATAGACAGGCTGGGCCTTTTTCTTCTTAATTCCCATAGAAACCCCCTAAATATCTGCTATTCCGCCGTCATTGCGTCCACAAAAGTATCCAGCTTCTGCTGCACATTGTCCTTGGTGATCTCGCCGCTTCGGATCTCTGTAGGGATCGTATTTGCATATGTCCAGTATCTTGCGCTGAATACGGAATTTGTAGGCTGTGCAACGCTTGCTTCATT
>JAIEKC010000562.1:0-6628 GCA_029064505.1 Acetatifactor sp. | reverse complement strand
GCATTATAATTCGTATTTGCAAGATAAATTTTATTTTCATCTTCTGCATAATCAGAAAAGCTCAGAAATGCTCTGCATTCAGTAACTCTATCCTCATTATTCTTATTCATCAGATTCTCCTTTGCTTTCTATCGTGACAATCATAATGGGTTTTCCGGCATCCTGAAACGGCTGCAATATAGCATTCATATCGCCGTAATAAACGTCGCACAACGCCACTGCCCGGTCAATATTGTCAGTTTCGTCACAAATACCCCATTCAGCCGTTGTATATCTATTTAAAATCTTCTGATACCGTTCACTCAATTGCGGTGATATCTGTTCAAGAACTTTCTCCATGGCAGGCTGTGGTCTCCACCACAGCAGCACAAAATCCTTAACCTGTTCAAACGTATACAGAGTCTGCTCCAACTTATCAAGAGCTTTGGCACCATATTTTGCAAAAACAGCAGGATCATTTGTGCTCAATACAATTTTCTTCCGTGCCCCATCTGCTTTCATTGTATGGTGAACCCACTCCGCAGGAAATTCTTTGGACTCCTCCTTTACTTCTATTTCATCAATAGAAATCAACCCCACATTTTTTGCACGCTGCTCAATATTCTTCACATATTCACGCAATTGCCGTAGCTGCCGTGCATAATATGGGTACTCATGGGTTCCAGTCTTTTTTCTGCGCACAAGATACTTATAATAAATCAATCTGAGAATATTATCATATCCTGCCGGAACAGGTATCATAAAATTCTCAAAAGAGGCACTATACCCATCAGCAAACCATTTTTTAGGATATATTTTGTGTTCATATTGAAGATAATCTATATATTCTACAATATAATCACTTTCTTCTTCTTTGTACATCATAGCCAGATAGTTTGCCCACTTCCATAACTCAGAAGATACCTTATACCAATCCTCATCTTCCAATAATCGATGATCGATCTGAAGCTTACAATTCTCTTCCAAGTATTCAATACCCAAATTAATTTCTTCTATTACACTTTCCTTTAACGCAGCATTTTCGTTCTGCTTTTCGGCATTCTCTTCTGAATCACTGTTTTCAGAATCATAATCTCCTCTTCCAACATTCTTGGCCAACTGCGCAATTCTACCCGCCATTGTAAGAAGATTCTTCTGCAATTCTCTGTCTTTTTCATCCCGAGGCAGATAATCCAAAGGAAAAATATCCAGTCCCACTGTAAAAGGACATCCGTGATACTGATCCAACCACTCTTTTGAAATACTGATACCATTTCCATTATTTATACACGTATGATACTGGTCGTATCCTTCCTCCGTCAGAGGACTCCTTACAAGATACCCTTCCGGAAGCTCTTTTGGCAGCACCTGCATCAATATATTATAATCCGGTCTCTTCACCCAGATATCCATGTCATCGTCCCAAGGTACAAATCCCTCATGCCGGATTGCCCCCAGCAAAGTGCCATATGCCGCATACCATTTCAGTCCATGTCGGTCACAAACCTCCGCAACTTTCTGCAACACCTCCAACTCTGCTGCCCACAAAGTCTTCATAGTAGTATCCAGATAGAATCCGTCACGAACCTCCTGATCAAAAAATCCGTCCTGAAATTCCAGCATATTCCGTTCCTCCTGCGCACTCAAGATTATTGTAATTTAAAAAAAGCGCTCTCTATCCCACGAAAGCACTTCCCAAGCATTCCCTATATTGCCTCCATGCAACTTTTTATAAACTTCCATGTCCACTAAAATCTATATCGGCAAACAGGCAGTAAAACATTAGGTAACATATCCATGATTTTTATGTAAAATAGAGCTCTGTTACCGTGTCTTCATTCAACATATGCCATTTTGCTTTCAGATACCCATATATACTTTCACGCTCCTGTCCCTCCGGTCAAATACTTCCCTCCACAAACATAGTGAAACCAAACCCGCAATGTGCTATAATTGGGGCATGGCAGCAATCACCCGGAGTTCTCCCGAAGATGCTGTACATCAATGCAAAGGAGCCCCTCCATGAAAGTATTAATGCTGACCTGGAAAAGTTTTGGAAACGAAGACATGATCGAAGCCCTGAAAGAGCTGGGACATCAGGTGACGGAGCAGCCTTTCTCCGACAAGGGTGAAAAACCGGATGAACAGTTAGAGCAGGAATTAACAGCCTGTATCCAGAAGAACACACCAGACTTTCTCTTTTCCTTTAATTATTTCCCGGTGGCTTCCATGGCCTGCAAGAAGCTGGGGATCCCCTATGTCGCATGGGTCTACGACAGCCCCTATGTGCGGCTGTACCATTATACCATCAACTACCCCACTAATCACGTCTTCGTCTTCGATAAGCAGCAATATCTGGAATTTCATAACGCCGGTATCCTGACGGTACATTATCTTCCTATGGCCGCCAATACCAGACGTTTATCCGCCATGACGGACTTTGCCGCCTTTCAGAGAACAGCATGGTACAACCGGCATCCCGTGGCATTCATTGGCTCCCTCTACACGGAAAAGCATCAGTTTTATCAGCGTATGGAGGGCAAGATTTCCCCCTATACCAAGGGATATCTGGAGGGATTGATGGCTGCCCAGAAGCAGGTATACGGTTATAATTTTATCCAGGAATCTCTGCCGAAAACCATACTGGCGGATATGCAGAAGGCTCTCCCTCTCACTCCCGGCGCGGACAGCGTGGAGAGTGTGGAATATCTCTTTGCGCAATATGTTGTCAACCGCCAGATCACTGCCCTGGAGCGCCGGGAACTGCTGACCGCGGTGGCGGAGCGCTTTTGCCTGGACCTGTATACTCCCGACCAGACTTTAAAACTGCCCAACTGTACGAATCATGGTTCTGTGGATTACTACGACTTTGCGCCCTATGTGTTCAAAAAGGCTAAGATCAATCTGAACATATCCCTGCGGAGCATCCTCAGCGGCATTCCCCTGCGGGCTTTTGATATCATGGGGGCAGGAGGATTTCTGCTGACCAATTATCAGGAGGATTTTCTGGATCTCTTCGTGCCGGGCGAGGACTTTGTGTTTTATGAGAGTAAGACTGACCTGATGGACAAGATCGACTATTATCTGAAACATGAAGCCGAACGGGCGCAGATTGCTGAAAATGGCCTACGGAGAATCTCCACAGACCATACCTATGAGCAACGCGTAGCTGAGATCCTCAGCTATTTGTAATACAGCATCAGAAGTTCCCGTTGGCAATACCTGACACCTTATCCTGCATCAAGTTTCGCATTTGTTCTGCAGAAGCTTATTCCACCCAGTCCTCCAATACACTGTTCTTGCCAATGATCTCCCATGTGCAGGCCTTTCCGCCGGTGCAATAACTGCATCTCTGCATGGGGATCAGCAATCCGGCCTTCAAGACAGGATATGTCAGCGTCTCATCATACAGATCGACTCCTTCGTCCACCGGCAGCTCCTGTCCAAACGCCGCATTGAAATATTTGGTGGTAAAAGGTGCATAACAGGGCGCCACTTTACCCTCATGGAGACAGGTGCAGGAAGCCTGGAAGCAGCTGTAGAAAAAGTCTTCATCCGCCTGAGGCGCCATGGTCTGTGTCTTGTTGAACTCAGTGATCATAGGAGTGATGGTATAGGGTATCTCCTGCTCATACAGAAATTTCTGTATTTCCTGAACTTTATCCTTCAACGGAGGATAAAAGGAGATGTGGAAAAAAGCCATATTCTTCTTCATAATCTCTATCAGGGCAGGATCCAACCGGTCGATCAGCATTCCGTTCGTCACCACCGTAATGATACTGGCTGGATATGATCCTCTTGTCAGTTCGATAAAGCTGCCAAGCTCAGGGTTTAGCAAAGGTTCTCCCCCCAATATCCGGATAACCCCAATATCGGCAATGTACTTTTTCAGCTGACGCAGATCATCCGCAAATCGCTCATACTCCGTATAAACCGGTTGAGGAACAAGGGGAGAATAATGGGTACAATACTTGCAGTTTAAATTACAGTGATCCGTCACATGGTATTCCAGATAGGGCAGGTAAGGATCCTGCAGCATGGGAGTGATCAGGTTCGCCACCGCCTCCGGCTGGTTCCTGATCTGGGGGTTCAGCCTTATCCCGTCATAAATATCCTGTACATCCACTCCTTCCCTGAGCAACTCCAACACAAGTTCATTCTGCTGGATATAATATTCCTTGGGAATGATCATGGCAGTCAGTTCCCCTGCCGCATATTTCCGGCCAAATTCTGAAACGGATATCTCATTACTGCCCTGCGTTTCACCGGGGACAACAAGGGCATCCACAGTTATGGTGTCTCCGCCGTCCTGCGCATATAGCTCAGAATACTCATTTTCCAACGTTTCTTTCATAAGGAAACTCCATTTAGAGTTACCAAATACAGCCACATGTATCATGAAATGTCCTTTCCTCTCTATCGGCAAACAATTTTCCATCATTGATCTGCGAAATTTTTTTGTCTTCTGAATCACATTACATATACGACAGTAAATCCTCGTGCAGTTCCCGCGCCCTGGCTCTCCACGTGTGAGATGACAACGCCAGTTCCTGCCCTGCAGAAGCAATTTGCTGCAATCTGTTTTCATCCGCGAGCAGGTTGTTTATTTCCCCGGACAATGCAGATATACTTTCATCCGACAGATCAAAGGATACCCATGTATCCGGGGCCAGCACTTCCTCCAGATACCGGGATGTCTCCGATACCGCCACCGCGCCGCACAGCATTGCATTGAACACCCGCTCATGGCTTCCGTCCCTGAACCAGGGCAGCGTATTCAAGACAATCTTACTGTCCTCCATCCGCTCCAATATTTTCTCCGGCGTAACCCTGCCGCCGTAATGGACATTGGGCAGTCTGATCCAGTCACACTTCTCCCAACCGTCACCATAAAGCTCCAACGGGATACCTGCCCTGGCAACAGAAGCGACTATCCTCTCCCGGTAATGAGAGCTTACAGTCCTCTCTATATGTACGCAGGAAGAAATAAACAGACGCAGTTCCTCATCCGAAAGGCATATGCCCGCCAGTTGAAGCTGTTCCTCTATCACGTTCTCAATGGTTTCCTCCGGATGAGAAAGCAGGTACTCGATGCTGCGGTCGCATATCTATCTTGCAGGAAATTTCCACCCGGACAGGTCCGGCTGCTGTATATAGCCGGCATATAGACTGCCGGCATATAATACATCTGTCCCACGCTCTTTTACAGGCTTATGACTCGCACAGAGAGAAGTCCCTCCATGAGCCAGAAAGCCGTTAGACGGGATATTCGGATAGAATCGGTTCACATAATCCATATGGCCGCGGTCAATACACAGCACGATTCCGGTAGCAGGCATACACATCAACATATTATGATACCAATACGGATGATCCACCAGAATGTTCACGCAGGGAATCCCCAACACTTCCCACATATTTTCCCCGGAAGGGATCGTCATCCCAAAGAACAGACTGTTAAATGCGATCATCGCCGTAACAGGACCGCTCTGCATATATTCATGAAGCAGCCCAAGACTTCTGGCACTTTGCTGCAGATCAAAGTCAAATACCTCATACCCCAGCTCCAGAAATCCCTGTTTCAACTGTTCGCTGAACAGATTCAGGGTATCCAGCTCCCCCTGAAACAAAACCAGGCGCTTTTTTTCCGTCATTCTCTCTGTCATATTTTCTGTCATACATCCTCTCATCCTGCCGTGAGGCTGACTGTTTTCCATGCGGCTGTTCCCGGAGCGTGTTTGAAAATCATTCCCCCGGTCCGCACGCCCCGCTTCACGGTCTGCTGTGCCCAGTCAATAAAATGTAACCATTCAACCATGTCATTCATAAGTTTCCGGAAGGGACGTTTACAGTGTTCCGTCTGTAAGCTGTCTGTAAACAGCCTGCAGTTCGCCATTCACATCCGATCCCGGCAAAAGCAGATCCGGTCTGACTTCCAGCTGCGCGTCAAATAATCTCCGCGCCTCATCTACTCTATTCTGCTCTATCAGCTGCTTCAGACTCTCCTTCAATGTTCTGGTCTCCGCCTTTTCTTCCGAAATGCCTACTACCATCTCGCAGCACTTTAAATGATTCGCCAAAGCAAACACATAAAACATCTGCTCTGAGAGAAAGCCATACACACGCCTGTGATAATTATCATAACCGCTGACATCAATTTCATCCGATGCCTCCACGAAGATCTGAAACAGCCATTCCGCATAAGCCTTTAAAATCGATGATCGGGTTACCATCAGATTGCTCCCATAAAAGATACTTCCGTCCATAGCCTGATCAAATGCCTCCGAATACGAGGGATAAAGGCGTTTCAGCGCCCTCCCCACGGCTTCCAGATCCCTGCTGTTATGGCTTCTCCCAAAATGCTGATAATAGCTTCCTTCACACACCGCATGCCTGGGCACAATAGCATCATATTCCGCCAGCAATCCGGTATAATCGCTCTTATCCATTGCCTGTCCTCTGGAATTCAGGAAATATCTTCTATAATGGCATAGCCCCACATAGTCCAGATCGTTCACGTTCTGCCATATCCAGAACAATCCCGTTAACTCCCCATAAAGGAAATTCAGATCCGAAATATTCTCTCCGGTATCATCCCCCAGATACCCCAGATCGGGTTTTCCATGTCTGCCTACATACAGCGGCACAT
>JAIEKC010000561.1:0-1452 GCA_029064505.1 Acetatifactor sp. | reverse complement strand
CATACAGCCAAGCCCCACTGCGGATACTGTCAGATCTTCTCCTAATGTTCTGTATTGCATAACTTTCCTCCATACTTTCATGACGCCGTGTTTTTCTGACAATTTTATTTTAATAAGCACAGATTTTTTACGGAAGTTCCGAATAGTTTTCAAGTTATTACCTAAAGGTGTCTACGCTTAATTTTTTCAAAAGGAAAACAGCCACCCCATAATCTCTTCATCATAGGCAAAGAAACCGCCTCCGCCATGCTCACTCGGGGCATTCCTCTCGGTAAAATAATCATGCTCCTTAATGTCCATCACAAGCAGACTGTCAATTTCCTCTTTCAACAATCCCTGCCGCTCATACAAGTCATAAAGCGTATCATACGCTCTCTGTGTTTTGACGGAGCCATAATACTCATCATCTCTGCCTATGGCAAAATAGACAGGCAGACGATTGTCCACGACAGGCTCATATTCTCCATCCCACTGTGAGCTGACATGAAGGTATGCCGTAAACAGATCGGGGCGCTTTCCCATCACAATCGACATAGTTTCACCGCCGCCGGAATAGCCGTTCCCGTACACCTTTGATGTGTCGATGTTATACTGCTGTAAAAAATATTCCACCAATGCAATCGTCTGGTCTGCCGAAGTTTCTCCCCAGTCGTTAAGCTGCGGCGCGACAATAATCATTTCGTCGTTGTATTTCTGTGCCTCGAATCCAAATTCTTCTGACTTAATATTAGCGGCAACGCCCTGAAAATACAGTCCTCCATAACCGGGCAGCGTAAAATACAGGGCATAGGGCCTGCTGCCGTCATAGCTTTTCGGGATATACACATTGTAATGAATATCTCCTGCATCCGCAGAGTGATACACATTGTCAATCACAAAATCCCGATACACTTCCGTTCCCTCCGTAACATCCGCAAGTTCATGCGCCTCCGGACTGATATCCGCCTTATCCGATTGGTTTTTTTTCAGAACGGCTTCTGTATCCTGCTGCTCTTCCGTCTGTTCCAACACGCCAATCCGATCGAGCCATTCGGATACCTCTTCCATGCCGGACATATGAACACGATATCCCTCCAAAATTGTCGCGCCATCAGAAGCTTCACGGATATAATCCATACTTACATCAATCCCGTTATCGGCGCTGGTACAGAAAGGAACCACGGTTTTCCCCGTCAGGTCATAGCTCTCTAAAAAGGACCCAACCGCCATCGGTGCATTGAACCACCAGATAGGATAACCGATATAGATCACATCATACTTATCAAGGTCTTCCGGCTTTCCTGCCAGTCCGGGTCTTAGATCCAATGCTTCCTCAATCCATGCGGTGGCTGCCGTTCCCCAGAAAGCATTTCGGTAATACTTTTCCGTACGGATCTGAAACAGATCCGCCCCCGTAAGCTGCTGAATCATTTTTGCCGCAGCCTCCGTGTCGCTCCCGTCCATCTCCCGGTT
>JAIEKC010000560.1:0-2919 GCA_029064505.1 Acetatifactor sp. | reverse complement strand
GATCTGTATGTATACCGTCTGGGCATAAAACTGAATTCCTATTCCCTGGCGACGGCGATCGGGATTTTAAAGAGTGGGCTGAGCATTGGGCTGCTGTTTTCCGTCAACAGGATTGTTAAGAAAGTCCGGGGCGAGGGGCTGATCTGAAATAACGGTTTGACCGGGTCTGTGTATCTGCCCTGCCGGCCGTGTCAAAACGTTGTGGGTAAGAGAAAGGAGTGGAAGAATGGGTGTCAGGAGAAGAGCGGCCGGCGCCGTACTGTTTGATATTTTTAACCATATGCTGCAGATCTTTTTGATCGTGCTGTGCATGTATCCGTTTTATTATCTGTTTATCTATTCTTTGTCAGAACCGGCAGAGGCTTCCAGAGGGATCTACCTGCTGCCGACAGGGTTTACTTTGAAGAATTATATGCAGGTATTAGAGCTTCCGGGAATCCTGCGGGCAACGTTTGTTTCCGTGGCAAGAACCGTGCTGGGAACACTGCTCTCAGTGACGGGCTGTATGATGTACGCGTATATTCTGACCAAGAAGGAGCTTCCCTTCCGGAAAGTGATCTACAGGATGACGGTCATAACGATGTATGTGGGCGGCGGACTGATCCCTACCTATATCGTGCTAAAATCTTACGGGTTTATCAATTCTTTCTGGGTCTATGTGATACCGGGGGCGATCGGCGCTTTCAACGTGGTTCTGGCAAAGACCTATATCGAGCAGCTGCCGGAGGTGCTTGAGGAGTCCGCGATGATTGATGGAGCAGGGTATTTTACCTGTTTCTTTAAGATCGTGATGCCTCTCAGCAAAGCCATTGTCGCCACGATCGCGCTGTTTGTGGCGGTGGGACAGTGGAACGCCTGGTTTGACAATTACCTGTATGTTTTTGATTCGGACAAGTTCACCTTACAGTATATTCTGTATATGTATCTGACTCAGGTGCAGAATACGATCAAGCAGCTGCAGGAAGGCGCCATGTCGGGTATGTCTTCCATGGTCATGACGCCGGAGGCCGTGCGTGTGACGATCACGATGCTGGTGACGATACCTGTCATACTGGTGTATCCCTTCGTACAGAAGCATTTTGTAAAAGGAATCATGATCGGTGCCGTCAAAGGGTAAAGAAAAGGACGACTGCAATAATAACAGCTGTGATTATTAGCTGTATTATACAAAAATAAAGCAAAGAGGAGGAAGAAGAAGTGAGAAGAAAAGAAACAGGCAGAAAGGGTATCTGTATCCTGATGATGGGAACCATACTGCTGGCAGGGCTTTCGGGATGCGGAAGCAAAACGGCAGTGGAGCAGGAAGCGGAAGTTAAGGAAGAAGTTCAGGTGCCGGAGATCACGATCTTTAAGGCGAACAATCCTTCTCTCGATACGACATGGGCGCTGGTGAAAGACAGCCCGGTGGTGAAACAGATCGAGGAGAAATGCGGGGTAAAACTGAACGTAGCAGGCGGTGACCATGACAAACTGCAGGTCACGATGGCCTCCGGAGAGATTCCGGGTGATATTATTTTCGTGGAGTCCAAGGACGACGTGCAGAATCTGATCAAGGGCAATCATATCATGGCGCTTGACGATCTGGTAGCGGAATATGGCGCGGATATTCAGGAGATGGAGAGCAGGATCAGAATTTCGAAGGACTATTACAGCAACGGGACCGGAGACCTGTACACGCTGCCTTCCAATGTGGGAAATGAGGGACACGAATATATGATTTATCACTCAGTTTTCCGTACAAGATGGGACTGGTACAAAGAGATGGGCTATCCGGAAGTGAATAATACGGACGATATGCTTGAGGTGCTCAGCCAGATGCAGCAGGCACATCCGGAGACGGAGGACGGAAAGAAGGTTTACGGTATCAGCTGCAGCAGCGATACCACCAATTATTATACATGGGGCGCCTATTCTTCCACCTTTGGCCTGGGAGAGGGCGGCGGATTTTTGTTTGACATTCATGATGTTACCGATATGAATCCGAAGTTTGCTATGGACAGCCGGTTCTGGGAAGCCATGCGTTATTATTACAAAGCAAACCAGCTGGGATTGTTTGATCCGGATGCGTTTACGCAGACTTATGATGATTTTACAGCCAAGATCAATGCGGGGCAGATCATGTCTCCCACGGCGTCGTGGCTGGTAACACCTTTTAACCAGGCAGCCTATGCGAAAGACAGTGCGGGTATTACAGGGATAGAGGCAATCCCGGTGGACGGTACGACGGTGCACACCAATATCAGTTATAAGTTCGGATTTGAGGGGCAGTTGATGTGTATCAACAAGAAATCGGAACATCCTCAGAAAGCCATGGAAGTGCTGAATTACCTGTTTTCTCATGAAGGATCCCGTCTGCTGCGGAGTGGTGTTAAGGGTGTTCACTGGGATGTGATAGACGGTGTGGCCCAGTTTACCCCAGAGATGAACGAGACGCTTAAGAAAGGCGGCGAGGAACTGCAGAAAACGGGCGTGGATTTCTTCGAGCAGATGTCCGGATACGGACAGGGAGTGGTGCATCCGGAAGACGGAGAGCCGATCAAGCTGCAGCAGGGGCAGATCGCACTCAAGTCCCAGAACCTTCCTGTGGATGATGATTTTAATCAATATTATAATTGTGATTACCCATATCAGGCGTTCGACAATAAGATCAAAGAAGGTAAGATCAAGGACTTTTCGGATTATGATTACGAATGGAGAATGGTGATCGATATTGAACCGGAGGAGATCAAGATGATCAGCGCCAAGATCGACGATATTGTGAATAAAGGACAGCCTAAACTGATCCTGGCCAAAGATGATGCGGAGTTTGAGAGCGTGAAGGCCCAGATGATTGAAGATCTTGACAATGCGGGCTATGAAACCTACATGGAATGGTGGAGGCCGCAGATTGAGGGCGCTTTTGAAAAGATCGGACAGTAT
>JAIEKC010000056.1:0-2931 GCA_029064505.1 Acetatifactor sp. | reverse complement strand
TGCGGATACTGATCGAACTGCCAAAATCCGTCTCTTCAAAAGAAAAAGGATTATCCGGGCTGCTTCCCGGCTCTCCCGGCTCCGCAGCGTGGACCGTCAGCACGGTGGGTGTCCTGAAGCTTATCCGGCCGTCTTCCGCAAAAAGATCTATTCCCACCACCTGCAGCATTCGTCCCACGTTTTCCCGCATCGCCGTCCCGAAGGAAATATATCTGTCACTGTCCCATGGATCATAGGAATGCACACTGGTTTCCGCGTTATACTCTCCCTCGAACCAAATCGGATGATGCAGGATCGTGGGCAAATACCGCACACATGCGTACACCGCCGGAAGCAGTACAGCCATACATACCGCCAGCAGAACCCCCTGCCCCATCCAATGCCTGAAACTGCCGCACATCACAATATCATACGCCATATACGCCAGCGCCGCCGATGCCACAAGTCCCAAAAAGGAAGACCTGCCCCCCGTCAAAAGCTGAAACCCCGCACACCCGGCAGACAGCAGGAAACATAAGATCCTTAAGCTCCAATGGGCCTTTCTTTTTCTCAGCAACAGCCACATCCCTGTAAACGCACAGAATGCCGTCATATAGAAGATACCGTTCTGGGTCTCACCGGAATATAATCCCCGGTAGCGGACATGATCATATGGCCTGAATCCAAAGGCAATGATCTGCTGTACAAAGAACCACACTATAATTCCCAGAAGCATTCCCTCCACAAATCTCTCTTCCTTCTCTTCCGGAAGTCCGATCAGGTAAAAGCAGCCGAAAAGGCATAAGAACCACAGAGGCCACAAAACCTCATGGGCCGAGAACTGCATCAGCGCCAGCATGCCCATAACCACAAAAAAGCAGCCCTTATTCAGTCTGCCTTTCTCCCTGACCGCTTTCCGGTCCCAAAAAATGTAAAGCGCCAGATAACCTATCGCCACCACATTCGCCAAAGCCGTATACCACTGCCCGGGATACAGCCAAAGCTTCCGCCCCCAGACACATCCGAACACCATTCCCGGAATACAGATGACCGTCCATATCCGGAAAAGTCCGGTATGCCAAAAGCCACGCTTCATGGAGGGTAGCAAAAGCATCCATACTGCAATTCCCGTCATATTGACGAAAATCATCTGCAAGGTTCCTTCCGCGCTCCCCCGGCGTTGGTCTATCAATCCTAATAAAGCAAAGCAGACAGCATACCACAGCATGTCTGCTTTGCCATTTCTCCATTGCTTCCGCAGTTCTTTCATATTCGTATCCTACTTCTCCAGGTCAACTGTTTTCAGCAGCTCCTTGATCTCTTCCACGCCGAGCCACTCCGTATTATTGCCGGAACTGTAAGAAAATCCTTCCGGAACAGGCTTTCCCGTGGGCTTTGCCCTTCTGCTCTCGCTCCATACCATCTGGGGATACACAATGAAATGTTTATCATATTCATAGGTATTGGGGGAATCCTCCACCGTTACCATAACCTCATGCAGCTTCTCACCCACCCGGATACCTGTCTCAGGCATCTTGCAGCCGGGCAGCATGGCTTCCGCCAGGTCCGTGATCTTAAAAGAAGGGATCTTGGAGATAAATGTCTCTCCGCCCTTCGCCTCCTCAAATGCCTTGATCACCAGTTCCACACCCTGCTGCAGGCTGATCCAGAAACGGGTCATGCGATAATCCGTAATGGGAAGCTCTGTCCCGCCATTTTTAATAATGTCATGGAACAGCGGAATCACAGATCCTCTGCTCCCCGCAACATTGCCGTAGCGCACAATGGCAAAGCTGATATCCTTGCTTCCCGCATAAGCATTGGCCGCAATAAACAGCTTATCCGACACCAGCTTGGTTCCTCCGTACAGATTCACGGGATTGACCGCCTTATCCGTGGACAGGGCAACCACCTTCTTAACACCGGAATCCAGCGCCGCATCGATCACATTCTGAGCACCGCCTATATTCGTCTTGATCGCTTCCGCAGGATTATATTCACAGGCGGGCACCTGTTTTAAAGCCGCCGCATGAACCACATAGTCCACGCCCTCAAATGCGCGGGTCAGCCTCTCCCTGTCACGGACATCACCGATAAAGAAACGAAGCCTGTCCTCATATTCCTTAAACTCGTTGCGCATAATATGCTGCTTAAATTCATCCCGGGAATAGATAATGACCTTTTTGGGATCATAATTTTCAAAAACATATTTGGTGAATGCCTTACCGAAGCTTCCCGTACCTCCGGTGATCAAAATGGATTTGTTGTTTAACATAGTTTCCTCTTTTCTACATTTTCAAAAACGGTTTATTGCCTGTCTCAAAATGCTGTCGGTTCGCTTCATCCATTACCGCAACATCATAAATTGCATTGTCTCAAATATATACTGTGACATTTTCCCCCTGAAATCCCAACAGATGCTTTTCTTTTCAATACATCTCGCAACCAAGCCCGCAAATATTATACTGTATATTCTATGGAGAATTCAATACTTTTATAATTTTTAATAATTTTGCCTCAGCACTTCATATCTTTATCGTCCATGTCATTGCGGGTATCTCATGCTGTTACATATATGAGACAGCCACCGTCGAAACATTCCGTCTGTCCGCTTTTGACCTTTGAACAGATCATAACAGCCGCTTTGGCTACCGTTCCGCTCTCATGGGATTGTTCAGAAAATCCTCATAGCTGAGACGGATTCCTTCTTCCAGCTCTGTCTTGTAGGTCCACCCCAGCTTCGTCGCCTTGGATACGTCCAGAAGCTTCCGGGGCGTCCCGTTCGGCTTACCGGTATCCCACCTGATCTCTCCCTGATAGCCGATCACCTTCGCCACCAGCTCCGTGAGCTCTCGGATAGACAGTTCCTTTCCCGTTCCGGCGTTGACGGTCTCATCGCCGCTGTAATGGTTCATAAGAAACACACACAGGTTTGCCAGGTCATCCACATAC
>JAIEKC010000559.1:0-5644 GCA_029064505.1 Acetatifactor sp. | reverse complement strand
CATTCGGCGCTGCTCTTATCGCCAGAGACCGGTTTGAAGAGGGCTGTCAGACCTCCATGCTCTCCTATGAAAAGCTCTGTGACCTGAAATATGAGACCAGTATGTCAAAGTGCAGGGGCTGTACCAACAGCTGCCGCCTTACCATCAACAAATTCTCCGGAGGCCGCACCTTCGTCTCCGGCAACCGCTGTGAGCGTGGCATCGGCGGGCAGAAGAACGCCAACCATATGCCCAATCTGTTCGAATATAAATTGAAGAGACTCTTCTCCTACCCTGCTCTGGAGGCGGATCAGGCGCCCAGAGGCACCGTAGGCATTCCCAGAGTCCTGAATATGTACGAGAATTATCCCTTCTGGCATACCTTTTTCACCAGACTGGGCTACCGGGTGATCCTTTCTCCCAATTCCAACCGCAAGATCTACGAGCTGGGCATCGAGTCCATCCCCAGCGAGTCCGAATGCTATCCCGCAAAGCTGGCCCACGGACATGTGTCCTGGCTGATCCGGCAGGGTGTGGACTTTATCTTCTATCCGGCCCTGTTCTACGAGCGGGATGAGGTGGAAGGAGCAAACAATCATTACAACTGCCCCATTGTCACTTCCTATTCCGAGAATATCAAGAACAATGTGGAGGCCATCACTGACGGACAGATGCTGCTGCGTAATCCCTTTATGTCCTTCCGGGATCTGGGCACTGTCACCGACGCCCTGCTGCGGGAGTTCACGGAGCTGCCCCCGGAAGAGGTGAAAGCAGCTGCCGCCGCAGGCTGGGAGGAGCTTGACAACACCCGCAGGGATATGCAGAAGCAGGGGGAAGAGGTTCTCGCCTACTTGAAGAAAACAGGCAAGCGGGGCATCGTCCTTGCGGGCCGTCCCTACCATGTGGATCCTGAGATCAATCACGGTATCCCCGAGCTCATCACTTCCTTTGACCTGGCGGTGCTGACAGAGGATTCCATCTCTCATTTAGGCCACCCCGAGCGTCCCCTGATCGTGTCCGACCAGTGGATGTACCACTCCCGTCTCTACGCTGCCGCAAGCTATGTGAAGACGGTTGACAATCTGGATCTGATCCAGCTGAATTCCTTCGGCTGCGGCCTGGATGCCGTGACCACGGATCAGGTCAATGATATTTTGTCCGGTTCCGATAAGATTTATACCTGCTTAAAGATTGATGAGGTGAACAATCTGGGCGCTGCCAGAATCCGTGTGCGCTCCCTGCTGTCCGCCATCAAGGTGCGGGAAAAGCTGCACAAGCAGCGCACCCTGCAGCCTTCTTCCATTGAGAAGGTAGCTTTTACGGAGGAAATGCGGAAGGATTACACTATCATCTGTCCCCAGATGTCACCCATCCATTTCGAGATCATGGAGCCTGCCTTTAACGCCTGCGGCTACAACTTTGTGGTACTGGACAATGACAATAAGCATTCCGTGGACGTGGGATTAAAATATGTCAATAACGACGCCTGCTATCCTTCCCTCCTGGTGGTGGGGCAGATCATGGAGGCGCTGTTATCCGGGAAATACGATCTGAACAAGACTGCCATCATCATGAGCCAGACCGGAGGCGGCTGCCGTGCCACCAACTATGTCGGCTTTATCCGCCGCGCCCTGCAGAAGGCCGGTATGGCGCAGATCCCCGTGATCTCCATCAATCTGGCGGGGATCGAGAGCAATCCGGGCTTCCATCTGAACGCGGATATGCTGATCCGGGTCGCCATGGGGGCAGAGTTCGGCGATATCTTCATGCGCTGTGTCTACCGTATGCGCCCTTACGAGAAGGTTCCCGGCAGTGTGGACGCCATGCACCGGAAATGGGTGAAGGTGGTTCAGGATTTTGTGTCCGCAAAGCATATCAATTTTGTGAAGTTTAATCGTTTGTGCAAACAGATCATACGGGATTTTGACCGGATCGAGATCAATGATATCAAAAAGCCCAGAGTGGGCGTGGTAGGTGAGATCCTTGTGAAATTCTCCCCTGCCGGAAACAATCACCTGGTAGAGCTCCTGGAGGCGGAAGGGGCGGAAGCCGTCGTTCCCGACCTGATCGACTTTATGCTGTACTGCTTCTACAATCAGATTTATAAGGCAGAAAACCTGGGTACCAGCAAAAAGGCCGCCAGGCTCTCCTCCTTGGGCATCTGGGCCATCGAGCACCTGCTGCGGGGCACGGCGGTGAAGGAATTTAAGGCAAGCAGGCACTTTACGCCACCCACTCCCATCCGGGAGATCGTGGAATTTGCCAAGCCCATCGTGTCCATCGGCAATCAGACCGGGGAAGGCTGGTTCCTGACCGGGGAGATGGTAGAGCTGATCCACGATGATGTGCCCAATATCGTCTGCACCCAGCCCTTCGGCTGCCTGCCAAACCATGTGGTAGGCAAGGGCGTCATCAAGGCGCTGCGAAAGGCTTATCCCGAGTCCAATATCGTGGCCATCGACTACGATCCCGGCGCCAGCGAGGTAAACCAGCTGAACCGGATCAAGCTGATGCTGTCCACGGCAAAGAACGCTCTGAAAACCGAACAGAGCCATTCCGCATAGTATGATAATGTAATAAGTCCCGAGATCTCATCTGCGCATGAAACTATATATAAAATCATGCGCAATGAGATTTCGGGAGCCTTTGTAATTGCACTTATTCTTTTATTTTATCAATATCTGTCAGATCTACTCCTGAAACCTGTAAGATTTACTGTCCACTCCGTGACCGGTAAATGATTGCACAGAAGCCGCAAAGACAGCGTCTGGGCACACAAGGCAAAACCGGACGGCGATCAGCCATCCGGTTTCCCACATTGTCCTTATGATGCCACTGCTTCACGGTTTTCCATGTACTGCCTTAAAGCTTCGGCCACCTCGTCGGGCTCCAGACCCGCGTCAGAGATCAGATCGCCGACCGCCTCCAGTTCCTTCTGCCTCTTAGCCTGATACAATTCCTCCAGTTCACGCTTCTCGGATTCCACTCTGGTCATCAGGGCTTCGATCAATTCTTCTTTCGCCTGAATCTTTTCCTCTATTGTCTTGCGCTGTCCTCTTGCCATAGACTGCCTCCTTACCTGGTATCCATGCTGTTCACCCGCCACCGCCATCACCGGATGCCTGCACACGCTTCTCATCCAGGATAAATCCGGAACCACTGAGCATAAGCAGTTGTGAGCGAAATGAACCGTCACCGATATCCCAATCATTTTTAACAGTATATGGACAAGACTGGAAAAATATGCAAATTATTCCGCAATATGTAAATTATTGTGCAAATTGCACATAAAACTTTACTTTCAAACCACAATCCGCACAATCTTTTCTGTCACACAGACATCTTGAATATCTGAACTGACAGACTTTTCCTAATTGCCGAAACCTTTCAGCGCTTCCGCAAACTGTCTCAGCGCCCTTTCCAGCGTTGTCCTGGGGCAGGCCATATTGATGCGCTGATACCCCGCGCCGCAGGGACCAAACATCCTGCCGCCGTCCAGCCACAGCTTTGCCTTCTCTGTCACAAGCCGGTCCAGTTCATCGTCACTGATCCGCAAATCCCTGCAGTCCAGCCACAGCAGGAAGGTTCCCTCCGGCTCCACCAGCCTCACACCGGGCATCTCCCTGCCGATAAAGTCACGGGCAAAGTCCAGATTTCCCCTTAAATAGACCAGAAGCTGATCCAGCCAGTCCCTGCCGTATCGGTAAGCCGCCTCACAGGCCACAAGCCCCATCTGGTTCAACTGGCTGTAGCCCGTTTTATCAATCTCTTTTATGAAAGCTTCCCGCAGCTTCCCATCAGGGATAAAAATATTGGAAATCTGCAGCCCGGCAATGTTAAAGGTCTTGCTGGGCGCCGTGCAGGTTATGGTAATCTTCTGAAATCTCTCATCCAGACCGGCAAATACATGATGCCTGTGTCCGGGGAAAACAAAATCATGATGGATCTCATCGCAGACAATGAGTACCCCGTGTTTCAGACAGATCTCTCCCAGCCTGCGCAGTTCCTCCTTTGTCCAGACTCTTCCCACCGGATTGTGGGGACTGCAGAGAAGAAACAGTTTCACATTGGATTCCACGATCTGCCGCTCCATATCCTCATAATCCATGGTATATCTGCCGCTATCCTCACGCAGGGTATTGTCCGCCACCACTCTGCCGTTGTCCCTCACCACCTGGCCAAAGGGATAATAGCCGGGATTCTGGAGCATTACCCCGTCGCCTTCCTTCGTAAATGCCCTGACTGCCGCTGCAATGGCGTAGACAATACCGGGAGTCTTGACCATCCATTCCCCTTTTACTTCCCACCCGTGACAGTTCAGCATCCAGTCACGGACCGCGTTGAAATAGGGTTCTTTCACCTCACTGTAGCCGTAGATCCCATGCTCCACCGCTTCGTGCAGAGCCTGCTTGATCTCCTCCGCCGCAGGCAGATCCATATCCGCCACCCACAGCGGGAGAAGTCCCTCAGGCTTTCCCCGCTCCGCCGCAAAATCATATTTCAGGCAGTTTTTGCCCCTTCTGTCAATTTCCGTATCAAAATCGTATTTCACCTTTACACCTCCCTGCCCGCTCCGGCAGGCAGCTCCCTTCTCAGCAAGTCACCTTCAGCAGCTGCGCCCTGCCATGAATCTTAGCCGGTACGGAATCCGCCGGGAAGAAAATGCAGTCTCCTTTGAAAAAAGGGATATCCTCCTCCCCTGACAGCAGCACACCGCATCCGTTCACACAGAGGAGCACCTGAAAGGAAGTACTGTCCGTCCTTATCGATACCAGACTGCGGCAGCGTTCCGTGTTGATCAGAATCCTCTCCACCTGGAAATACCTGCATCTGCAGAGAAATTCCGAGGCATATCCCGGCTGATACTTAAGGACACGTATGGGCTGCTTCGGCTCTGCGGCCGCACGCAGATTTACAACATCCAACGCCTTTTCCAGATGAAGCTCACGATTCTTTCCATCCCTGCCCACACGGTCATAATCATACATCCGGTATGTGAGATTGGAATTCTCCTGTATCTCCGCGATCAGCGCTCCCGCCCCGATGGCGTGCACTGTGCCCGCCTCGATGTAAAAGACATCATCCGTATGCACATCCACCCGCTGCAGATATTTTTCCACAGTCTTATTTTTCAGACTTTCTTTCAGCTGTCCTTTTGTCATATCATGCCGAAACCCATAGACAAGCTGTGTGCCCGCCCTGGCATCCAGCACGTACCACATTTCCGTTTTCCCCAGAGAACCGTTCTCCCGCTCTTTCGCGTAAGCATCATCGGGATGCACCTGTACTGACAGGTTATCCTTCGCATCGATCAATTTGATCAGGATCGGCAGCTCTCCCGGCGCCAGATCAGGATGTCCCAGCGGGTGGGTCCCAAGGTATTCCGGATGCTCCTTCAATAAGTCCGTCAACACCTTTCCCCTGTGCTTTCCGCTGGCTATGGTACTCGGCCCGTCCGTATGGGTGGAACATTCCCAGGTCTCCGCCAAAGGCTCCATGGGGATTTCCTTGGAAAAATCATCGTTTAACCTTGTACCGCCCCAAAGATAATCCTTACCGGCAGGAGACAGCAGAAACGGTTTTTTCTCTCCCATTTAATCATAACCTCCATGCCGCAGCTTTACCGCGACTCAGATCAGGATGAAAAATGCCATGTTTTCGGCAC
>JAIEKC010000558.1:0-2393 GCA_029064505.1 Acetatifactor sp. | reverse complement strand
CGTTCCCCATCCGCTCTGATCACATAACCGGGGTAATAACACAGCGGAAATATCAGAAGGTCTTCCGCATTCCCCTGATTCTGCGTCGTCACACGGATCTTAAGTCCCCGCTTTTCATAGTCGGAAAAGACAACGTCTGACGAATCCAGACAGGTTATCACAGCCTCATCCCTGAACAGCCTCACATGCCATGGTTCAAATTCATCGGAGATATAGTACATATACATGCTGTCTGAGAGATCGATCGACTCAACCGCCATCTTGTCACTCAGCGAATCTCTCTGTTGACAGAGCATATCAAAGCAATATCCCGTACTGCAGATCAGCAGACCGATCATCAATATCTTCAAATGCTTTCGTATCTTTTCGGGAGTCGCTTCCATGGCAATGGCCGTTACCACACATAAAAACGCACTGGCCGGCGCCAGGAATCTCCATGGGAACTGCAGGGGAGATGACAGGATCCGGAACCATTCCGTCTCCAGCAGCCTGCTCCAGGGAAACAGCCAGGAGGACAGGATCAGTCCCACCACACCGTATCCGAAGCACCGCCTTCCTATCTTCCCCGTCTCATCGTCCGCTCTCCGATTCCTTATCTGATTCACGCAAAACAATACGGCGCCCGCCAGCAATATAAAGCCCACGGAAAGAGCCATCTCATCCTGCGTACTCCCGACAGCTGTCGCTGCACCCTTTACCGGCGAAAACATGGCGAACATCTGTGTAAAATAAGCGGGAAATTCCGCAATATAATTTTCCATGTGAACACATTGCAGATCCTGCATCCCGAAACAGACAAAAGGGATCAGAAAACCGGCGTTCAAGAACACAGTGATCAGCACCGCCTTTGATCCGCTGAATATGCGATCTGTAAACTTCTTTTTAGAGCCGCAGATCAGCCATATGACCAATTCCACCGCCATAAAAAGCGTACAGATTTCCGTGGAGAGCACATGGGACTGCATGACACCGGTCATTCCCAACAACAGGATATACCACTTTTTTTCATCTCTCCACAGAACTTCATACGTACCCCATATCAGCAGCGGGAAAAAGGTCATCGCCATCGCTTCGCCGACGGCGCTTCTCATATAGAGATTGTTCAGGCGGTACGCGGAAAACGTGTAAAGGATGCATGCCCACATTCCCGCTTTTGGAGAGTTGCAGAGCTTTTTCACCGCATAATAGGATATCCATGCCGTGGCAATATTGATGCACACTATCATTATCTTATAACAGAGCATCAGCGATATCTTCAAAAATCTCAATGCCGCAAAGGGCATCAAAAAGAACGAGGGATACATGGAAGCCGAGAGATCACCATATCCTTTGTTTTGCACGGCATTCAGCCTCACAGGAAATTGACCTCCCCGCAGGGATTGATAGATCCCCTCTATCCTTGCCAGATGAAAATACGTGTCATCTCCCCAGTACAGAAAATCCGAGAACAGGGGAAAGCTTGCCAGTAGCCCTATTCCTGCCACCAGAAACGGTATCGGATGTTTCTCAAAGGAATTCCGGTATCCTGCTATAAGGAAAAAGGAAGCCATAAGAAAAAAGAGAAACAGAAGGAGATGATTATCCCTGTTCTGCAACCCTACACTCTGCAATTTACCCTGAGCGAAATACCCCTCTCCGGAATCCTTTGTCACATAGATATTCCGTATACCGTCTGGAAGCGTAACATAAAGGGACACAATACCCGATCGTTCCTGCACCACGGTCTCAGCCAGTGTGACACCGTTTTGATTCAGATCATTTGTCACGGAATTACTGTAGATCCGGATTTTGTCCCCCGGTTCAATACTTTCATATGTGATATAAAATTCATATTGACCCTCCTGTAAAAAGGGGATCTGATAATATTCCTGATTATCTTCGAATGTTATAACATACGGCGCCCTTTTACAAAAGACCAGAAGTCCCAAAAAGATCAGAAGTCCTGCGATCATCCTGTATATAGGCGGTATTTTTTGAATCGCTTTTCTCAATTGCATAGACGCATCTCCCGTATATGAATAAATACAACTGCTTTCAGCTCACAATCAAATACCCCGCTGCAGAGCAGAAGGTGTCCTTTGGACACCTTGGTATTGTGACCCTCGCGGCATTCGCCAAATGCTCGTGCAAGCACGGCACTTGGCTCATTGCTCGCGGGAATAAAGAATTTCTCCAAATTAAAAATCGGACTGGGTCCGGCATATCCATCCGAACCCAGCCCTGAACGCCGTAAAGCGATCATTATACCAGCTCAAGTACCACTTCCATCGCTGCGTCACCCTTACGTTGACCAATCTTAATGATTCTGGTATAGCCGCCCTTGCGGTCTGCATACTTGGGTGCATACTCGTCAAAGAGCTTTGCAACCAGATCAACTTCCTTTGTGTTTCTCT
>JAIEKC010000557.1:0-5644 GCA_029064505.1 Acetatifactor sp. | reverse complement strand
GCTATGCCGTACCGCAGTATTGCTGCAGGCAGGATGCCGTATTGCAGAACAGCTCCCCGGCCGGGTCTGTCTCCCAGGCCACTGCCCCCGGCTCCGTCTCCCCGCCGGCGTCCTCCACTCCTGCCCCCGGCAGCTGCGCCCCGCGTCCCTCTCAAAGAGTACTCTCCTTCACAGGAGCCGACCTTATCCTGACGACAGCCGTCACCTTGCTCTACAGCTGTTTTGCCCTGTATGACCTGGGTGACACCTCCGCCCCCGAAAGCCGTTATGACATGACTTACGGTGAATCCGTCACGGTTCGTTTTGAAAATGCGGAGCCCGGCCGGGGGGTTACTTCTGTTGCCTGCTATATCGCCCCCGGTCACAACCGGAATTTCATCGTGGAGACCAAGGGGCTGTACGATGACGAATGGTCACCGGATACGCAGACCGTCACCTTCGAAAATGTCTTCACATGGCAGGAAAACGCACTGGATCCATCCGATGACTGTATCCGTCTGACACTCACAGACAATTCCGCTTCTCTGTTGGAGCTGGTCTTTCTGGATCAGGACGGTAATATGCTGACTCCCCTAAATGCCTCCGACTATCCCGCCCTGTTTGACGAACAGTCCCTCTATCCTGCCCGTGTCAGCTTCCGGAACAGCATGTATTTCGACGAGATCTATCATGGACGCACCGCCTATGAATTTCTGCACGGGCTGACCACTTATGAGACCACTCACCCGCCTCTGGGAAAGATCATTATTTCCGCAGGCGTTGCCCTGTTTGGCATGAATCCCTTCGGGTGGCGCATCGCAGGCACTCTCCTCGGCATCCTCATGGTCCCTGCCATTTATCTGTTTGGGAAAGCACTGACCGGGAGCACACCTGCAGCTGCACTCACCTGTGTTCTTTTCACCTTTGACTTCATGCACTTTACCCAGACGAGGATCGCCACTATCGATGTGTATATCACATTTTTCGTTCTGCTGATGTACTTCTTCATGTACTGCTATTGCAAAAAGAGCTTTTATGACACCCCGCTCTCCAGAACTTTCCTTCCGCTGGGAGCCTGCGGTGTGTGTATGGGGCTGGGGATCGCCTGCAAATGGACGGGAATATACGCGGGAGCGGGACTGGCTGTGATCTTCTTCGCCGTTCTCCTCCGCAGATACCGGGAATACTGTTATGCAAAGGCTTCACCGGAAGGGTCAGACAGCGGAATGGAACATGCCCATATTTTGAGAGTGTTCTTTCCCCACACGGTAAAGACCCTCTGTTTCTGTCTGCTCTTTTTCGTGGGAATACCTGCCCTGATCTATCTGCTGTCCTATCTGCCGTTTGCGGACCATACGGACGAAGGACTTTTTTCCCGCATGCTGCACAATCAGACCTCCATGTACAGCTATCACAGCACACTGGAAGCCACTCATCCTTATTCCTCCCCCTGGTATGAATGGCCCGTGATGAAGCGGCCCGTCTGGTATTACTCCTCCATTGTCAGCGGAACCTACGGCGCAGGCGGACTCAGGGAGGGTATCAGCACTTTCGGCAATCCCCTCGTATGGTGGCCCGGCATCCCTGCCGCCCTGTACATGCTCCTGCTCTGGGCAAAGAAAAAGGACAGGACTGCAGCCTTCCTGCTGGTCGGCTATCTGGCGCAGTATCTGCCCTGGTTCTTTGTGACGCGGATCACGTTTATCTACCACTATTTTCCCAGCGTGGCTTTTGTGACGCTGATGATCGTCTACAGCCTTATGCAGCTGACCGGACATAGGGGAACATTTTCCCGATCGGACACACACAGACCACCGGCACAGGTTTTCCCCTCACTGGCCATTCTGTACGGCACAGCCGCCTTTATCCTGTTCCTCCTATTCTATCCCGTGCTGTCCGGTCAGCCGGCAGACTCCTCCTATGTGGATCATTGGCTCCGCTGGTTCAACGGCTGGGTACTGACAGCTCCGTAAGCCGGATAATGCACATTCCTTTACGGCCCCGGATCGGGTGGGATCACTCCCGCCTTCTTCAGCGCACGCTCGATCCTGTTGTGAAGATCCTGGGCATCGAAGGGCTTTACCACATAGTCCATGATGCCCAGCTTCGTACCCTCGATAACGGTCTCTCTGTCCTTTCTGGCAGTCAGCATGATGACCGGAATGTCGGTGCCGTTCTTCAATTCACGGATCTTGCGCAATGTCTCAAGACCGTCCATAGCTGCCATCTGTATATCCAAAAGGACCAACTCCGGCTTTTCCTTGCTCAGAAACCGGATGGCGCGGGCACCGGAATTTACGGTAATGACCTCATACTTTGACTTTAATTCCTGTTCAATAGTGGCCAGATTGATGATATTGTCATCCACTGCCAGAATACGCATTCTACTTTCCATTCTATCCTCCATTATTCCAGTTCCGCATCCGCCCTGACCGTACCTGTGACTGACAGGTGAACGTTGGCTGCGTTCACAGCGGCGCCGGCGGAACCGTTTCCGTCCCGGCTACATATCTTCACCGGATGCTTCCAGCCAGTCCAGCAATTCCCTCAACAGCCGCTCTACCACATCGTCTTCATACATTTTCAGCTGTTCCTGCACTTCCTTCAGTCTCGCCTCCACACCCTGATCAAGGTCGTACTTTAACAGCTCCTCCACTCTGCGGGCGCATTCCTTGGAGCGGAAATTCTCCACACTGTCCAGTGCCCCTCTGATCTCCCTGAGAAGCGCTTTCTGGTCTATACCGGCTCCCATGTCCTGATCTTCCACACGGGTAACCGCATTTCTGGCATCCAGATACTTATTGATCTCGGACACCTGTGCACCGTAGCAGGACAACAGTTCCCCGAAATGTTTCCGCACGAAATCAATATCTCCCCGGTTCACAGCCTGTTCATGCTCCCGCGCCTGCGCCGACAGCTGCATGGCGCCTATATTGGCGGACGCGCTTTTCAGCCCGTGGACCTCAATGCCATAATTGGCATAATCCGCTTTCTGCAGAAGCTCCTGCAGCAGACCTACCTTGCGCTTTCCGTCCAGACAGTACAGATTCAGCAGCTCCAGGAAATCTTCCGTTCCGCCGGAGTGGTGCTTCACGGCTTCCCCGATATCGATCCCCTCGATCACGATATCCTCATATTCGATCCGCGGTTTCAATACCGCCTCTCTGTCCTCAGGTCTGCGCATTTTCTTGTAAGCACTGGGGATCCATTTTGACAGAACATCATTCAGCTGCTTCCTGTCAAGGGGCTTTGCTATAAAGTCCTGAAAGCCGTTCTTCAGAAACATCTCCCTGACACCGCCCATGGCATTGGCCGTCAAAGCTATGATCACCGGCGCCCTTCCGTTGGCCCCGCACTCGCTCCTTATGATCTGTACCGCTTCCACCCCATCCATCTCCGGCATCATATGATCCATGAATATCAGGTTATATTTATTCTTCTTAACAAGATCGATGGCCTCCCGGCCGCTCCCGGCTTCCGTCATTTCAAACTCATAGTTTTTCAGAAAACCCAACGCAACCTTCCGGTTGATCACATTGTCGTCCACCACAAGCACACTGTAGTTGCTGACCACAAAGGTTTCCACCTGTTCCGTGACCTTTTTCCCCGGCTGCTCCGGCATTTCTGCCAGAGTACGGGTATCCACGATCCTCTGGGGGATGGTCACGGTAAAGGTCGTTCCCTCGCCATAGACACTTTCCACCCCGATGGTACCTTTCATCATCTCCACCAGCCTGCGGGTGATGGCCAGCCCCAGTCCGGTGCCTTCCACACCGCGGTTGCGCTTGGAATCCACCTGCTTAAAGTCCTCAAAGATCTTCTGAAGATTTTCCGGCTTGATCCCCACGCCGCTGTCCTGTATCTTCAGCACCAGATTGACGGTACTTTTCTTCTCCGTAGGCAGTCCGCTCACCGAGACCTTCACAAATCCCTGCTTCGTGAATTTCACCGCATTGTTCATGATGTTGATCAGTATCTGTTTGATCCTTCCGTCGTCACCGTGCAGCTGACAGGGAAGACTCATATCATACTCGCACTGCAGGGAAAGCTTCCTCTGGGATGCCGCGATTTCCATCATATTCACCACATCGTCCACTGTGGTCTTCAGATAATAATTGACCGGCACAAGCTCCATCCTGCCCGCTTCCACCTTGGACAGGTCCAGAATGTCATTGATCAGGGTCAGCAGATTCTTGGATGCCGACTGGATATCGGAAGCATAATTGTAAACTCTGCGCCCCCGGCTCTCCTCCATGATGATATCACTGAGACCTATGATCGCATTCATGGGTGTCCGTATCTCATGGGACATATTCGCAAGAAACTCGCTCTTTGCCGTATTCGCACGCTCCGCCTGCTCGCTGACGCGCTTGATCTCTTCCATATAGTTCCTGGTCTCCGTCACATCCAGCACCAGGATCACATATCCCTGCAATCTCCCCTTCCGGCTCAGGATGCGCCGCACATGGCTCTCGTAATAATGATTGTTCAGGCTGAACTCACTCTTGGACTCTTCATTCAGAATATCCTCCGGAAAGTCCTCCATATCTTCTATGCTGTCACCCATGGTCTGAAAGCTCAGCTCCGTAAATACCTCCGCGGCCGCAGGGTTATAGCTGACGATCTGCCTCTTGTCATCCACCATGATAACACCGTCATCCATGGCTCTCAGCACCACCTCCGCCGCCATACGTCCGAAATCGTAATTTCTCCGGCTCCATATGAGCAGCACTACCGCCGACAGCATGATGCCCAACGCGAGAGGGGTGAAATCATACTCCACAATATACTTCGAAGTATATATCCATAAAGACACCATCGGCAACAGGGAAAGTATAAAAAAGGTCTTATACCTTCTGATCAGCATTTTATTCGCCTTATTGATCAGAGCGCGCGTCAGGGCATACACGGATAACATATAGGGTACGACACAGGAAAACACCCAGAAGAGCACGAATCCCGGTCCATAGCTCAGCTCCAGGTGAGGATGTGCACCGCCCTCAGTGACCCACTCTATCCTTTTGTAAAAAAAGGTATGATGATCACAGGTGAGCACGGAGATCAGCACGAAAATATTTATGTATGATATGATCCTGAGCAATATCTCAGGTTCCTTTTCATAGCAGTAGTTGAACATGAATTTACAGTAGAGCACCGCAATGAAAGTCGAACCCAGATACTCCATTTTGGTAGCGATCACCGCCTCCTCCATGGTCCTTGACGTGAGTTCAAAAAGGTATGCCGCATTTTGTATCAGGGAACCGCCCATAAAGAAAATCATCAGCTTCTGTTCCTTTGATCCCTCTCCGCCGGTCAATAATCCCAGCACCGCAAAGATCAAACATATGACAATGATCTGCACCGTCAGAAATAAATAGAACACACCGCCGCCCCCCATCCGTCCGATTCTCTCCTGATATATGATACCAATTCCCATTTCTTTTGTCTACCAAAAAATCCCACAGTCATCTTACGACAACTGTGGGACACTGGAAACAACCTGTTAACCTAACTGTGCTGCAACCTCAGCCGCAAAGTCCTCACTCTTCTTTTCCAGACCTTCGCCGGTCTCAAAACGAACAAACCTGCTGATGCTCAGCTCCGCATTATTCTCCTTCGCAACCTGGGCAATATACTGTGCCACATCTTGCCCTGGTTGCGAAGG
>JAIEKC010000556.1:0-1683 GCA_029064505.1 Acetatifactor sp. | reverse complement strand
GGTCTGGTCTTTCCGGTAATGTACTTGGTGATCATAATGGAAAGCGGAACCGTAAAAGCAAATACCAGCACCAGCTTCGGCGAAATGGACAGCATCATCAGCAGCGCCCCCGTCACCGTGATCACCGTAGTCAAAAGCTGCACAAGGTCATTTGACAGGGAGGCATTGACCGTGTCAATGTCATAAGAGATCCGACTGATGATATCGCCTGTCTGATGCACATCAAAATACCCCACCGGAAGGGTCATCAGTTTCTCAAACACATCCTGCCGCATGCGGTAGACCACCTTACGGCTGATGGTCAGCATCAGCACCTGTAATCCATAGGACATCAGCGCCGACACCACATAAAACAGCGCCATCCATCCCGCATAATAAAAGACTCTCCCAAAATCCACCGCGCCCCTGCCGCCTTCAATAGCCCCGATGCTTAGTCCCGTCAGCTTCGGCCCGATCAGAGCAAAGAGATTGCTCCCCAACGTGCATATCATGGCCAGCGCCAGAAGCCACTTATACTGCCACATGTATTTTCCAAGGCGCAGGAGCGTCCGCCTGGAATACCGCTTCTTCTCAGTTCCCATCCTTTTATTCCTCTTAATAAAGTTCCACAATATATCCCGGTTAACAGACGCAATACCAACGCACTGACACGTTCATATTTCGCCAAATGACTTGCCTAAATTTCCATCTGCCAAGAGCTTTAGCTCTTTGGTGTCCTCACTCAACGATGCCACTGCATCGCCTCGTTCAGCCGCCTTGCAGGCTGAAAATTCATTCTGCGTCATTTGGCTGAAAATGAACGTGTCAGCACACTATGCTGTTCTTCCTGTTCCCCGTCATGCCCCCATCTGCGACCTGCTGATCTCACTGTATACATCACAGCTCTCCATCAGCTCCTCATGGGTGCCGTACCCGATGGGCGCGCCGTCCTCCAGAACCAGAATATGGTCCGCATTCCGAATGGAGCTGACCCGCTGTGCCACAATGACCAGCGTGGTATCCTGAAAATGCTCCCGGATGCCCCTTCTCATCTCCGCATCGGTGCGATAATCCAATGCACTGGAAGAATCATCCAGTATCAGTATCTCCGGTCTTGCCGCCAGAGCTCTTGCGATCAGAACGCGCTGTTTCTGCCCGCCGCTCAGGTTTGCTCCCTTTATATTCAGCGCTTCGCCCTCTTTATCTTCCCGGTTTGACACAAACTCACTGGCTCTGGCATACAGCAGCGCTTCCTGAAGCTGTTCATTACTGATCTCTCTGCCCAATGTCACATTTTCCGCGATCGTATCCTCAAAGATCGTGTCATTCTGGAACACTACACCAAACTTCCGCTTCAACTCCGACTGCCCATAACTGCGCACATCCCGTCCCGCGATCAGAATGCGCCCTTCATCCGCATCATACATACGCATCATCAGATTGACAATGGTGGACTTACCGGAACCAATCTCTCCGATAATGCCCAATGTCTCGCCTTTTTTGATCCGAAAGGACAGATCCTTTATATTTGCCTCACCTTTTTTCAGGTAAGAGAACGTCACATGTTCAAAGCATATCTCATCGCCTTCCGGACTGTCCCATACACGGCTCTTCCGATCATCTGCTCTGTCCCATGAATGGCTTTTCCGTTCATGATCTGCGCTGCACTTCCAACCCTCATCCGATCTGTCTTCCTGTCCCTCC
>JAIEKC010000555.1:0-2299 GCA_029064505.1 Acetatifactor sp. | reverse complement strand
CATCCGTACCGTCAATGCAGGCAATGTCCTCCGACATGCCGGATTCCTCCAGGGACGATTCCGCAATATAGTCAAAATCAATGCCATTTGTCAGAAGCCACTCCGTGATATCCCTGAAATCTGTTTCCAGCTGCTCCCTTCTTCCCCTAACCTGGCCTGCTGCCCCCTGATACACCCACATAGTTTCAATGGGATGTATCATTCCCACATGCACCATCGGCTCCCCTCTGGTAAGGCAGTAGTTCACACGGGCAAAATGATCCTCTATGTAGCGGAAATCCCTGTACCAGGGGGACTGCCAGCCGATTGCCGCCGGATAGTCCCTTTTCGCCTCTCCTGCCATGGAAGCCCATGCCAGATGCGGGACTCTTGTGGTAACCCCCAGCGCCGCCTGCCAGTCTCCTGCCAGCTTATATCCCTCAAAGTCAAAATCCCACTGCGTCACCCCATACAGTTCACTCAGCACACCTTCCCTTCCCTGCTGGTGCGCCACACTGGATGCCTGCTTCACTGAGGAAAACTCCCTGAGATCGCACAGATTATCTATGCCGGGCAATTGGAACTCGCGGTAACACCTCATCGCCTCCCCAACTGTCCCTGCCTGTCCCGCCAGACTCTCCTCACCGAGAATATGCCCCGTGGACAGAATGCCATGCTCCCGGCACCATTTTCCGATCGTCCCGCAATAGGCGGACGTAAATTGTTCCGCACATACCTCATGCAGGTAATATCTCTGCTGCGATATCTCCTCTCCCTTCCAGTTCCAAACCATATTTGGAACAGCCTGAAAGAAGTCCCATCCACATTTCTGCCTGTACAACTCAGGCAGCTTTTCTGTGAATGGCAGGCCGATGCTTTCCATTTCTACCGCACGCTCTGACAATGACATACCCGAAATATGCGGCTCATCCGTAAAGATTGCGGGAATGGATTTCCCAAATTCCTCCTGGAGCACATCCGAATACCTTTCATGGGTTTTTGCGATAAAGTCTTTGACGGCATCCGTATTCAGGGTATCTACATATGTCTGGTTGTTGCACCATGGTGTTTCCCTTTCCATCACCTCATATAAATACCAGATCCTTCCCCTCACATTCTCCGGAGATTTCAGGGATTCAAGTATCTGAAACTCCTTCAGGCAACCATCCTCCAAGACAATATCATACATCTTCAACAGACAGCCTGTCGTTTTTACATTCTTTCTTTGTTTCTCCAGGAAGTCCTCCCTGGAATCTGTGATATCATCTCTTCTATGGGTTGTCAGCAGCAGGCTTCTGACCCGGAAAGCAACTGTTTTTGTAACCTCCCCTCCGGCAATCCCCGATGAATATCTGTCTTCATCATAGAGCCAGCACAAAAGACCGTTTTCCTTTGCCTTCCGGTCACAGTATCGGACAAGCTCCATGAATTCATCATCCAGATACCGATTTTTCAGACCTACCCTGACATGAATATGGAACCCTCCCATTCCCATTTCTTTAAAGTACCCGATCTGCTCATCAATCATTTCTCTGGTGATCAGACAGTTCCATGACCAGAACGGCGCCCCCCGGTAACAGGAACCGGGGTTTTGAAAATCGCTTTCCGATAATACTTCCTTTGACTTTGTATAAAGCATTTGTTTTTTCCTCCATGTGTTTCTATCTTGTATTCACATACATAGATTCCTTCAAGATACTCTTTGTCAGCGCCGGACATTTCTTTATATCACATGGCCATATAGACAGTAGCCTCTCCTTATCCCTTTACACTCCCCAGCGTCAACCCGGTAGTAAAATACTTTTGCAAAAATGGATACACTATCATCAATGGAATAATAGAAATAAAAATCTGTGCCGATTTCATATTTGTATCATTTACCTGTGTCAATTCCATAATTGTTTTCAGATCACTTGTTCTTAATGCTTCCGTAGTAGAAACCACCAATGTCTGCAAATAAGACTGCAATGGATAATTCTGTGTATAGTTTGAGTATATCAATCCTTCAAACCATGAATTCCAATGCCAGACAAGGCTAAATAAAGTTACAGTTGCAATTGACGGTTTAGAAAGAGGCAGAAAGATCCGAATCAATATCTGGAACTGATTCGCACCGTCCAGTCTGGCTGATTCTTCCAGTTCCTCCGGAATTCCCCGGAAGAAGTTCATCAGCACAATACAGGAAAAAACAGGCACTCCCCCCGGCAAAACCAAAGACCATATCGTATCGATCAATCCGGTTTTTGCCACGATAAAATATGTTGGCATTAAACCTCCGCTGAACAGCATGACTGTCAGCATAAATGCCACATAATATTTC
>JAIEKC010000554.1:0-6971 GCA_029064505.1 Acetatifactor sp. | reverse complement strand
CGTCAGGGAGATCCTGCCTGACTGTACTGCCGCCACAGAGGAAGATTACGGTATGGAATATCTGGACTATATATTGTCTTTGAAGACGGTGGACAGTCTGGGGGAAGCTATTGAGCATGTGAACCGCTACAGCACCAGACATTCCGAGTGTATCGTGACGGAGGACAGGGAAGCGGCGGAGAAATTTTTAAACGAGATTGACGCGGCCTGTGTCTATTGGAATGTGTCCACCCGCTTCACAGACGGCTTTGAATTCGGCTTTGGTGCGGAGATCGGTATCAGCACGCAAAAGCTCCATGCCAGAGGGCCCATGGGATTGAAGGAGCTGACTTCTTACAAATATACGATCCGGGGAAACGGGCAGGTCAGAGGATAGAGAATAGAAAGGGAGGAAGGGATTTATGATTCATTGGCAACATCAGGAAGAGGGATTTTGTGAGGGAATATTCAGGAGCAGTTTTTTCCGCGATGATGAGGGCAGTGACGAGCTGGGCATCGGAGTGAAAAGCCCTGATTTACAGGAGTGCGCGGAAAAGTGCGTTGAGGCATTTAATAACCTTACGGAATCCGCGATAAATGAAATCTGTAAAGAAATTATAAACTGCGCACAGGAAGGCGGAATGGACGAGGAATTTGAACTGCCTGCGCCGGATCATGCCACGGATATTTTGAATCATTGCTGGTTTACCACATTATATGTCAATATGTCGGGCAGGGAAGATGAAATAGCTTATGTTGTCGAAGGAGAGGGAGAATGGGGTGATGTGATCGGTTTTGCCGTGAAAGGCGACGAGGTAATTTATGTCGGCACGGAATATCTTGATTACATGGAGGACGGTGAGTAAAATTCCGGTGGCGGATCTGCATATTCCGGAAGAGCTTTTTTAAATAATCCCTGAACGCTGTAGCGCGGCTGTTCCTTTGTCCTGTCATCGTTTTTTCGACAGGACAAAGGAATCTTTTTGCGTTGACGTATTCCACAGGAGGGGATACAATAGGAAGTGGCCGGGGAATGATAATAACAACAATTTCTGGTACTGATTGCCGAAACGGGTACAATATAGTACAGTGAAAGGTCGGATATCATGACATTATACGAAGCAAAAAAAGGGGAAAGATACTGCATCTCAGGACTGTATGTGGAACCCCAGATCACCAGAAGATTACAGGCGCTGGGGCTGAATGACGGAACCGTGCTCCATGTATTGAACCGTAAAAAGAAAGGGGCCCTGATCATTCAGGTCAGGGGGACAAGGCTGGCTCTGGGAAAGCATATTTCCTCCAATATAGAGATCGGGGAAGCGGAGGCAGATTTGTGACCGTGCTGTAAAGCCATGAATGGCAACAGTTCAGGCAGGTCACCGAACTGTTACGATGATGCACACTGCGCTCGCAAGTCCCGCAAAATTGCAATTATTGACTTCGCGGGAGGGCTGTCTGAACTGTTACCATGAATGGCCTGCGGCCGGACACGGTCATGTGCAAAGAGCAGTATAGAAATGAGGAAGATAATGAACAAAGAGATAAAACGCAAGCATATCAATGTGGCCTGCGTGGGAAACCCGAACTGTGGAAAGACCACATTGTTTAATGCACTCACAGGTTCCAGACTGAAAGTGGCGAACTGGCCGGGGGTCACGGTAGAGCGCGTTGAAGGGGAAACCGTCTATGAGGATACGGATATCACTCTGATCGATACACCCGGCATCTATTCCCTGACCTGCTATACCATTGAGGAAAAAGTGACCAGACAGTGCGCCATGGATGATGACATCGATGTGATCATCAATGTGGTGGATGCCTCCTCGCTGGAGAGAAATCTGTATCTGACATTACAATTGCTGGAGTTGGGGAAGCCCATTGTCCTTGCGCTGAACATGATGGACATCGTGAAGGAGCGGGGCATGGAGATCGACATGCACAGACTGCCCGAAATGCTGGGAAATATTCCTGTGGTGCCTGTCTCCGCGGCCAGACGGACGGGCCTGGATATCCTGCTCCACGCGGTGATCCATCACTACGAGGAGGGCGGGGAGGAATATATTCTGGATTACCCCGATTTTATAGAAGATAAGATCGCCAGGCTGGAGAAGATGATGCAGGCGAATTATCCCACTCATTCCTCCGCGCGCTGGCATGCCATCAAGCTTTTGGAGGACGATGAGGAGGTAAAGCGGGAGCATCCCATATCGGTGGTCCATGTGGCGGACAGGAGCTATGAGAAGGAGATCATACAGTGTAAGTATGCCCATATAGAAAAGATCATGGCTGAGACATTGTTCCACAGGGATCAGAAAGCGGCGAGGACGGATAAGATCGACCGGCTGCTGACGCATCCTGTGCTGGGAATCCCCATGTTCCTTCTGATCATGTGTCTGGTGTTTTTTCTGACATTTACGGTGGGAGATGCTCTGAAAGATATTTTTGAGACAGGGCTGGGCTATGTCTCCGATGCGGCAGCGGCAGGGCTGGAAAGTCTTGGTGTGACGGACTGGCTGCAGTCGCTGGTGGTGGACGGAATTATTGCCGGGGTGGGAGGGATCCTTACCTTTATCCCTAATATCTTTATCCTGTTTCTGGCGCTGGCGTTTCTGGAGGACAGCGGTTATATGGCCAGAGTGGCATATGTGATGGACTCCGTTATGGGAAAGGTGGGACTTTCCGGTAAGGCATTCCTGCCCATGATCCTGGGATTTGGCTGTACCGTGCCGGCCATTATGGCCACCAGGGCACTGGAGACGGAGCATGACAGGCGCAAGACCATGCTGGTGACGCCTTTTATGTCCTGCTCGGCGAGGCTGCCCATCTATGTATTGCTCTCGGAAATGTTTTTCCCGGAGGCGGCAGCACCGGTTGCCTTTTCCATGTACGTCATCGGCATGGCGACGGCTATAGCGGCGGCGAAAGTCATAAATAAGCTGGAGAAGGGAAAGGTCAACGACTCCCTGCTGATAGAGCTGCCGGAATACAAAAGGCCCAATGCAAGGACCATCCGCATATATGTGTGGACCAAGCTGAAAGATTATCTGTCGAAAGCGGGAACCACTATATTTGTGGCTTCCATTGTGATCTGGTTCGTGCTGAATTTCGGAGTGTCCGGTATGGTAAATGATCCGGCGGACAGCTTCGGCGCGGCCATTGGGCGGTTTATGGTGCCTGTGCTGGCGCCTGCGGGACTGGGGATGTGGCAGATCGGAGTGGCGCTGCTCTCCGGTATCTCCGCAAAGGAGGTTGTGGTATCCAGCTTTACGGTACTGTTCGGAGTATCCAATGTCAATTCCGAGGCGGGTATGGCATCCGTTGTGGCAAATATCCAGAGCATGAATCCCGGATTTAGGCCGCTGAATGCCTATTGTCTGATGCTGTTCTGCCTGCTGTATGTGCCCTGTGCCGCCACAGTGGCCACAGTGAAAAAGGAAAGCGGTTCGTGGGGCTTCACCCTGAAAATGATCGTTTTCCAGATGATCCTGGCATGGGCGGTGTCTGTGGCAGTGTTCCAGGCGGGCAGTTTGCTCTGGTAGGGAATGGTCAGGATTTCCAGAGAATGATAGACTCTCGGAATCTCTTTGTGCCTGATTTTGCGAGAAGATTTTTGTGGGACGTACGCCCCATAAATTTGTGTGCAACCGGCGGAAAATAGGCCGCGAAGGCATGTGCAGGGGAGATTTCGAGAGGCTACAATATAGAAAAGGAGTAGGAGAAAGCGTATGAAACTGATTTATGAGAATCCCCTTGCATGTGAGGAGGATGTAAAAGACTTTATTTTGGAGGGCCAGGCGAAGATTTCTTTCCCCAACGGCAGGATGCAGTTGGAAAATGCCATGGATGCGGAGAACGGACAGAAGGCAAACTATGTGCTGTGGTGTCCGGAGGATTTTCCCTCTGATGTATTGATCACATGGGATTTCCTGCCCATAAAGGAGCCCGGGCTCAGCATGTTGTTCTTCGGAGCCCTGGGAAGGAACGGAGAGGATATCTTTGATGAAAAGCTGGTAAAGAGAACAGGAGAGTATGATTTATACCATCACAGTGACATCAATGCTTTTCATGTGTCCTATTTCCGGAGGAAGGAACCGGACGAGAGAGCTTTCCATGTCTGTAATCTGCGAAAGAGCTATGGACTTCATCTGGTGGCGCAGGGCGGGGATCCCATTCCTGACGCGGACGAGGTGAAGGAGCCTTACAGGCTGGCAGTGAGAAAGGAGAAGAATATCGTTACCTTTTCCGCAAACGAATTGGAGCTCTTTCGGTTCGAGGACGACGGGGAAACCTACGGGCCGCTGCTTCAGGGCGGTAAGATCGGTTTTCGTCAGCTTGCGCCATTGATTGCGGAGTACTGCAATTTGAAAGTTTACGATATAAACGGATGAGTCCTGTTGCAGGTGAATACCTGCAGATGAGTTTCTTAAGGCACGGATTGCCAAAAAATGACAATTGATTATCGAAATTTCAAAAAAACAGGATCAGCATTGCGGATAAAAGGTATCCGGAAAAGCGGAGGAATCACACGGAATGATTTCCGGAAAGCCGATTGGAGATTTCGAGAGTATATACTATTGAACAGGAGAATCAAATGTATCTTGATTTATCGGGGAAATGGAAGATCGAACTGACCGCGGACAGCGGGGTTCAGACGGGAGAAATTGTTCTGCCGGGCAGTCTGCAGAGCGCCGGTTACGGTAATCCGGTCACTGTGGATACGCCATGGGTCAGCGGACTGCATGATGCATTCTGGTATGAGCAGGAACCTTTTAAAAAGGGGAACGGTGAGGAATGCCGGGTACCCTTTTTATGCCAGCCGGTGAGACATTTTGTCGGAGAGGCCGTATATGAGAGAGAATTTCAGGTGGAAACAGAGACTGAGGAAGACTGGACACTGCGGATCGAGCTGACCAGATGGCGCACCGGAGTCCGGATCGACGGGGTGCTGAAAGGGGAGGATTGCTCTCTGTGCACTGCTCATGAGATCAACTGCGGCAGATTGTCCCCGGGAACCCATGTCATTCGTGTGTCCGTGGATAATTCCATGCAGTATCCCTATCGCCCGGACGGGCATGGGGTTTCCGATGCTTTGGGAGCTACCTGGAACGGCATGGCGGGAGAGATCGCCCTGATGACAGAGAGTGAGTTGCAGGGGAGGCGGAGTGAGAGATCCGCCTATGCGGAGGAGCATCCGCGACGCATGGAAGTGAGAGAAGGAAATTTCTACGCGGATGAAGAGCCTTTCTACTTTCGGGCCACTCATTTCGGCGGAGAATATCCCATGACGGGATATCCCGAAACCGATGTGGGATGGTGGAAGAAGATAATGCGGAGGATAAGGGAGTGGGGATTGAACAGTATACGCTGCCATTCTTACTGTCCTCCCGAGGCGGCTTTTCAGGCGGCAGATGAGGAAGGGATCCTTCTGCTGGTGGAGTGCGGCATGTGGAATGTGTTCCGGGAGGGGATTCCCATGCTTGAGATTCTGAGACGGGAGACACGGCGTATCCTGAGACAGTTCGGGCATCATCCGTCCTTTGCCTTCTTCTCTCCTTCCAATGAGCCCGGAGGAGAATGGTACCGCCCTTTGCGGGATTGGGTGAAAGAGACAAGAGAATTTGACCGGGAGCTGGGATATGCGGGCAGGAGACTTTACACCGCTCAGTCGGGATGGTTCTATGATGTGCCGCCGAAAGAGATTACGGGTACGGACTTTATCTACTTTCACCGTTCCGCTTACGGTCCCATCAGGGGCGGAAGTATCCGCAATGCACAGGGCTGGAAGGGAAGGGACTACAGCCCGTCGCTGGAGGGAGCCGATCTTCCTGTTATCTGTCATGAACTGGGGCAGTGGTGCGTGTATCCTGATTTTCGGATCCTTTCCAAAATGGACGGGTATCTGCGCCCGCGTAACTTTGAATTGTTTCGGGAGATTGCGGAGGAGAATGGGTTATTGCCCCGGGAGAGGGATTTTCTGTGGTGTTCCGGAAGGAATCAGCTCAGGCTTTACAAGGAAGAGCTGGAAGCCAATTTCAGAACCCCGGAAATAAAAGGTTTTGAACTGTTGGATCTGCATGACTATGCGGGGCAGGGTACTGCACTGGTTGGTTTTCTGGATATTTTATGGGAGAATAAGGGGTATGCGGCTCCTGAGGAGTTCAGAAGCTTCTGCGGAGATACGGTTCTGCTGGTACGGCTGAGCTCTTATGTGTGGAAAAACAGTGATCGTGTGGAAATCCCGGTGGAGGTCAGCCATTTCGGGAAGAGGGATATCGTTGAAGAAACTTTGCGCTACCGGCTGACAGAGGGGAAGGGCGCAGAAAGATACGTTCCACGGGAGAGCGGTGAAGTGCGGAACGATGATCTGGCAGAGAGCAGGGAGGCAGGGGAATATGCCTCACAGGAGCGGGCAGAAGCCGGGAAGGATGATCCGACGGAACAGGAGAGGGTGATCGCCTCAGGACAGATCCCGAATGTCAGTGTCACCCGCGGAAGCTGCAGGCAGGTGGGCAGTATTGTGCTTGATCTTTCCGTGATAAAGAAAAGCAGCATGGTGACTTTGGAGCTGGAGATGGGAGAAGTGCGGAACAGCTGGCAGCTCACCGTATTTGTGAGACCTGAGACTGATCCGGTCAATCCCCTTGATACTGTTTATGAAGTGAAAGAATCGGATGATGCCAATAGATTGGATGCGGATCATAAGACAGGCAGCCTTGATCGGAATCCCATGACTGACATGGCGGATAGCAACAGGGCTGGTGATGGGAACCGTGGGGGCGACAGGCTTGGTGCGGGGAGGCCGGATCAGAGGCTTGTATATACCGGGAAATGGGATGAAGCAAAGGAAGCTTTGTATCAGGGATGCAGAGTTGTGTATGCCCCTCATCTGTCGGAGTTGTCCTATGAGTGTCCTGCTCTGTCCATAAAGAATGTATTTTGGAACGGGCAGATGGGACCGGCGTGGATCAGAAGTCTGGGGCTTGTGGTGG
>JAIEKC010000553.1:0-6020 GCA_029064505.1 Acetatifactor sp. | reverse complement strand
GGTCTGTTTCATGATATTGTGCTTTCCTTCTGTAAATATACATTTCTGCCTCCATGTCCTGACCCTCAGCCTTTTATAAAAGCGATCCTGATATCTGTCCGGACCGCTTCTTTTCCGACGGGAACAGGCATTCTCAAAAGTACCGGGGCAGTAAAATACTTTCGCCCACAGTACCAACTATAAACTATCACCGCAAAAAAATCCATATGTTTTTTACATACCTTTCTGCATGGAAGCCAAAGGATATTACAACTCTCTCCATTCAAACTACGGACAGCTGCGAAAATCAGCAGCTGCCCGTCTCCTCATGGATTTATCTCAAAATAAGCACAAATGCTGTACTGGTCATAATCACCGGATTTTCTGAAATCATCTACACTCTTGACGATCCTGTACTCTCCGGGCTCCAGCTCCCCATACAGCCATTCCCAGTCAACCCGAAATTCACTGTCCGTATCCTGCGGAATATTGTACGCTTCCATTGTAAACGCGTAATTTCCTTCCACTGCAGCAGGCACCGGAACCCATGCTTCCTCCTCATACCTTTCCATGGTGAAATCAGAGCCATATTGGAGCTCTCCTGTGGGATTCCCGCCGCTCTGCCGGAACACCAGCCTTGCTCCCGTGCCGGTAGCCTCCAGGATCTCCAGCGACAGTCCCAGTTCCCTGATCACGGAGTTCTCCCCGGAATTCTCTCCCGGCTCCTGATTCGTTCCGCAGGCAATTGTCGTAATCCCACTGTCCGCTGGAGAATCTGATAATGGGTAGCCGCATATTTCTGCCCCGCTTCCGGAGGCTGTTCCCCTTTCGGATACTCCATCTGCGTGATCCTGCTCCAGGCAGACCGTATCCAGGATTTCCATTACCTGCTCTTTATACTCAGACCACCAGCTTTCCACTCCATATGTCAGGGCAACGATTCCCTCATTGACTCCGCGAAAAGATACAAAGTCCCAATTACTGCCATGGTCATAAGTGCCAATATTGGCCTCATCCCCTGCCAATGTTACTGTTTCCTCCTCCAGCCCTGTTCCACAGACACCAAAAAGTTCCACATAACCTAACTCAATAAATCCCTCCTTTGCCTCTTCCGGGTAAAAATGGATGCCATACTCCCCGGTTCTCAACTGATCGTTGCCCTCCGGACAGACTTCATATGTCCATCCCTCCGGCAAATCCACCCGGAGCGTGCCGGCGTTTCCTTCCTGCATGACTGTAATACTCTTATCCTGCTCTTCTGCCCCGGCCCGGGGAGCCGCTGCTTCCGACTCCTTTGGCATAACAATTTCCCCGGCTGCCGCTACGCCGTCTGTCAATGCCACCCTTTCCGTCATATTGCCGCCGGATTCTTCTGTCCGACTCCCGCAGGCAGAAAGTGCGAATATTGTGAGCATTGACGCCGTAAATACTTTTTTCCTCATATTTTCCTCCATTCCGAAGTACCATAAGAATTTTCAGGGTTCTCCTGCGCTTTTCACAAAACCGCCGTCAAACGAACTCTCCAAAGGCCTTCTAAAGAAACAGACGAAAAACACTCGCATTTGTTCCCGCAGTGAAAGGAAACGCAATTTATACTGACGATCACTAAAACCTGCCATGAATGCTCTTCTTCATTGTAACCCGACTCACGAGCGAAAAATTTCAGGAACCTTGTGGCAAATTTCATCGCTCGTGAGTATAACAATGACAGGTGGGATGTAAGACCCAATTGGGGAGGCGTAGTGGGGCTACATTGACCAAATTAGAGCTCAGCAGACCGCGAAGTGGGGCGTGCAGACCGGGGGAATGATTTTTCAAACATGCTCCAGGATCATCGGGGTGACATTGCTACAGCCACTTTTCCAGTTTCAGCAATTCTTCCTTCCGGTCCAGACCGCCTGCATAGCCGGTGAGGCTTCCATCCGATCCTATTACCCGGTGGCAGGGCACAATAATAGCCACAGGATTCCTCCCTACGGCTCCACCCACCGCCTGGGCGGACATCCGTCGTACTCCCCGCTCTTCTGCGATCTGCCGGGCAATCTCACCGTAGGAAATCGTCTTCCCGTAGGGGATCTTCCTCAGTATTTCCCACACCGTCTCCTGAAACGGAGTTCCTTTTGCGGCGAGAGGTGGCATAAAATCCGGATTGCTTCCCGCGAAATAGATATCCAGCCATTCCGCCGTCCTGTCAAAGACAGCACGCGCACCGTTCTCTTCCGTCCCTTCTCCTGCCCCGGAAGGCTCCTGCGCATCATCGGCTTTGGTTTCTTCGTCATTTGCAGCTGTTTCCGCATACTTTTGCCCCTGAAAGGAAAGGGCTGTCAGAGCCTTTCCGTCACTTACCATAGTCATCTCTCCCAGAGGGGAATGATAGATTCTTCTGTATAACATGAATGTATATCCTTTCCGCCGGTTTACTGCGATTTGTGATATTTCAACCGACACTGATCGCACAGTCTCAACCGGCTCAGGCGCTGATTTCCCAATTCACCGGCACGGGCGCTGATTCCGCAATTTCATCCGACAACAGCCATTGATTCCGCAATTCAACGGCTCAGGCGCTGACATAATAACTTCAACCGGCTCATTCGCACTCGATCATCCGATGACCTGTCCGAACGGATATACTGCCGCTGCGGATCTCACTCCATATCCAGCTCCACCGGGCAATGATCGGAGCCCAATACCTGCGTATGGATCTTTGCGTCCCTCAGTCTGTCCTTCAACGCCTCGGATGCTACAAAATAATCGATGCGCCACCCCGCATTCTTGGCTCTTGCCTGGAACATATAGGACCACCAGGAATATACCCCTGTCACATCCGGGTAAAAATGCCGGAAGGTGTCCACAAAACCGCTCTCCAATATCCGTCCGAAACAGCCTCTCTCCTCATCCGTAAAACCCGCGTTCTTACGATTGGACTTGGGATTTTTCAGGTCGATCTCCTGGTGGGCCACATTCAGATCCCCGCAGAAGATCACCGGTTTTTTCTCTTCCAGTGTTTTCAGGTAATGCAGAAACGCTTCCTCCCACTGCATACGGTACTCCAGCCTGGTCAGTTCCCTCTGGGCATTCGGCACATACACAGTCACCACGTAATAATCCTCATACTCCGCCGTGATCACCCGGCCCTCATGATCATGCTCCTCCACGCCGATACCGTAAGTCACTTTCAGCGGTTCCCTTTTGGTAAAAAGCGCCGTTCCGGAATACCCCTTTTTCTCCGCATAATTCCAGTATTGAAAGTATCCCGGCAGCTCCAGGTCATGCTGCCCTTCCTGAAGCTTTGTCTCCTGAAGACAGAAAATATCCGCGTCCATCTCGTTAAAATATTCCAGAAATCCTTTCTGCAGGCACGCCCGCAACCCGTTTACATTCCATGATATGAATTTCATCTCCTGTTTCCTCTCTGCTCTCCTGTTCCGTTTTCATACTGCTTTTATTTCTTTACTGCCACATTCTCTGCAAGTCCGAAATTTTTTCTCTCTAAAGCCGGGATGCCTTTGGAAGTCCTTCTCACACTTTCCAGCATCAGCACCACATCATGCTCCTTCAATATAGTGGAGCCCTGGGGACAGATATTCTTAATCCCCCGCTTCACCATCACAAAGAATATCCTGCGGGAAATATCCAGATCCTTTACCCTGCTGCCAATCCAGGGATGCCCCGTCTCCAGACACACCTCCTCGATGCGGCACTCGAAGGGACTGGTTCCCGTGGTTCCCAGGAGCAGATTGTCCCCGCTCATGATCTGTAAGCTTTCATAGGGGGTATACACATCCTCCCCTCTCAGCACCACTGCCGGATATAATCCCTGTGGAAGCTCTAAATCCTTTATCTGCCGCCCCGCAAAAGAGTGACCTTCCGTAATTTTTAAAGTGATGAAATCCGCATCATGCTGTGAATAGCTCCCCACCTTGATCCGCGTGTAATACTCCACGAAACCTGCGGAAATAATACCTGTGGGAATGGCCACCATGCCCACTCCCAGAAAGGCAATAACGATGGCCATCATCTTTCCGCCTATGGTAACGGGATAAATATCCCCATACCCTACCGTCAGAAGTGTGGACACTGACCACCAGATACCGGAAAAGGCATTGGAAAAGTTATCCGGCTGAGCCTCATGCTCCAGCCCGTACATGCACAGCGAAGAAGCCATCATCAGCACAAGCACCATAAATATGGAGGACACCAGAGCATTTTTCTTGTCCTTTATGACCTCCGTAATGACATTGAACGCATCGTACCGGGAATTGATCTTGAACAGACGCAGGATCCTCACCACTCTCAGCATCCGGAATGCGACAGCCCCGCTGGGAACAAAGAAGGGCAGAAAGTAGGGCAGGATCGTCATCAGATCCACCACCCCATAAAAGGACAACACAAATCCCAGAACTGCCAGCGGACGGGACTTTTCAGGATACAGATAGTCCGCCGTACATAGCCGCAGAATATATTCCGCCAGAAAGATCACCATAGTGACAAGTTCAAAAATCCCCAGCACATCTGCATATCCCGCCATCTCATCAAAGGTCTGGAGAAAGGTAATGGATATATTCAGAAGGATCACAAAGACAATAAAGACATCAAAACACAGACTGGGAATATCGGTTCTGTTCCCAATCTGTATGATTTCAAACACTCTTCTTCTCACGGTACTGCCGTTCCACATAACCTTCTTTTCAACAGTTCTTTTCTCCTGAGTTCTCACGGGATCGAATACCTTTCCTGATCTGCCCGAACACCGCAGGCACCCTCCCCGCCGCAGGCAACAGGCTACCGGATCCTCGCGGCATTGGCCAAAATATACATCTGCGATAAGCAGATTTCGCAGGCAGCTTCACAAAATCAGCTTCTCTGACCCGGCGCATTGCCTGCGGAAAGGAAACATGCGCCGCAATAACCGGAGTGTGTCCGGAAAATCCCTCCCCCGGCGGCAGGTATCATTCCTGTTGCCGCTTCCGGTAATATCCAAAACATATCACAGTCCATAGTGCAGGGATAACCGCATAGCCGGCATTTACCTGTCCATGGTTAACAAGAACATAGCTTCCGCCTGCAAATGTCAGGATCAGGAAGATGATTCCCAAAACCAATGCTGCTTTTTTCACGACCACACCTCGCAATTATGAATTCTCATTTCCTAAAAGAACAACTACAATTGAATTGTTGATCTTCCTAAATCATTTGCATATACCACGATCGAATCATTCTCCGTAAGATCAGGTTTATCCCACAGCAGATGACTTTTGTGGTGATGGGTCTTTCCCTGGTAGGTATAGTTATAACGGATCCTATAGGGAGAACACTTTCCATACTGTGTATACTTTTGCAAATACACTTTTTCCACCGTACCGCTGATCTTAGTTCCGCTTATAAGCAATTCGCTGTGTGATCTGTCTTTCAGGGATGTGATAGCTTTCAGGGCAGTCTGCACAATGAAAAAAGTCATACCTAACAGCAAGAAAACAATTCCCAGAACAACCGGTTCCCGGATCATTGAACTTGCCGTTGGTTTTAACACACCGGTAAAACTCAGTACTCCCGTAACAATAAACGCAATACCTAACCATAGAAAAATTATTTTTAGTAATTCCTCCATATATCTTGGTTTACGCACACTTTGCTCCTCCTTCCGATTCAGGTCCGATATGCTGATTTCATTATATAACATCGCTCTGCCAAATGGAATAGGCTTTCATAAAAACCTGTCGGTTGGAGTAACAGTTCGGTTACTGCTCACTCCGTGACCGGCATCTGATGCACAGAAGCCGCAAAAACAGCGGCTTCGCGCACGGCGGTCAAAGCGATTAGAATAATCGCTTTGGTTGATCACGCAAAAAGCGCCCTCACATGAAGCCCAATGGCGGCTCTCACGGCATTCGTCAGCTGTCCGTGCAGGCACGGCCGCTTGGCTTAAGTCATTCAAATGCCAGAGGAACGTATTTCTCAGGAAGGCCTATTACAGCGTTCTTTCTTCCATATTTCTTCACAATGGGATAGACCTGTTCATTCGTTTTGGAAAATTCCTCCTT
>JAIEKC010000552.1:0-2972 GCA_029064505.1 Acetatifactor sp. | reverse complement strand
GTTTCTAAATGATCTGAAGGAGTACAAACGCTCGAAGAGTATCAGGAATTAACAAAAAAACAGGCCGCGAAGTGGGGTGTACAAACCGGGGGAATGATTTTTCAAACACGCGCCAGAGCAAAAGCTGCTCTTTGATTCCCTTATCTGTGAAAGCTTACGGCAGAAATGCTATGCAAGGTGCATTTCCCGAAGTCTTTGATATACCCGGTCAAATATGTATTCCTGCTCTTTATTATTATTCAGGAGCCGGACAAACTTTTCTTCCTGGAAACGGATGGAAGAGTACGGCTCAAATTTATGTGCCAGTTCCCGCAGTGTTTCGGCGGTATTGAACATCTGGCTCAGGGTATCGCTGGCATCACGCTGAAAGAAATCGGCAACCAGCGCGCAGTTATAGTCGAACAGAGGAGCCATTTTTTCCAGTTTTCCCGTGTCATTGTTCATAAAAAAGCCGTAATTCTGCGTATGCCTGTCCGTGTTGATGATAATGTAATCAAGTACGGGAATGCATGCAAATTGATTTCTCCACTGCTGCAGGCAGTAAGTTTTGAAATCAAGGCTGCACCGGCGGGCATATTCCATGACTTCCCAGGCTTCCACGAAGGAGTACTCTTCATTTATGAAATTTTTGCAGATGGAGATAAATTCCGTGCCCTCTGCCGTTTCCTTGATGTCGCCCACATAGGAAACGCAATCGATCTTATTTTCAAAGCAATTGAGAATCTCTGATGCCAGAATTTCCATCTTTGTATTGACATAGTTGTTGGTACGGTCTGATTTCAGCATGTAGAGATCGCTGCCCAGGTGGATCCAACCCTTGCGGAACAGACCCTTTGTGGTCAGCTCCGGGCAGATACTGCTGGTAGTGATGGTGGGACTGAATCCGCTTAAAGAGACATTGAGAATATCGCGAAGTTTATTTTGCCGGATGTTTACATTGTTCCAGCAGATTTTCTCGGAGTCCTCCCTGACCCAGTAGCTGTCCTGGATGGAGACTCCCTTGCATTTGGCGCATATGTTCACTCTGTTATCGATGGAATCTATCTGCGGGATCTGAAATGCCGCATAAATCTGCTTTGCATTGTCTCTGGAGAGAGACAGTACCCGGCTGCTCAGATAGTTTTTGACCGCCTGTACATTGTGCAGAATATCCTTGGGAAGGCTTGAATCTCTGATATCCGACCGGAGACAGAAGGGAAGTCTGTCATTATCGATCACTTCCACTACAAAGTCCTCAAAGTCAAAATACAGTACTTTGGCATCTTTTAGCATTAAATACATTGTTTTCACCGTTTCGTTTTAGTATTGGAGTCCTTCTGTTCCTATTTTACACATTTATGGCACAATGGTCAATAGCTGTGACGGCGGTTGTCAGGCGGTTTGCGACAGCTCACAACAGTTTGTTGCCGTTTATCCGTTTTCTAAGGGACGTTTTCACACGTTCCTCTGCGTGACAAACCCGGGCTTGTCGGGGGTTAAGACACAGAAAGAACGGGGGTGGCGCGCTCAGTTGGTTTTCCGGTTGATATAGTTGGTCTTAAATTTTGAGTAGACGATCTTCTGGCTGTGGTAAAGTCCGTAATAACCGGACAGCATATAGCTGAAGGCAACGGACAGAAGAAAGTAGGGAACGCCTGTGTAGCCAAACAGCTCAAAGCTGATGAGCAGTGAGGTGATGGGGCAGTTGGTAACGCCGCAGAACACAGAGATCATTCCCACCGCCGTACAGAGGGTGGGAGAAAACCCTGTCAGATTGCCGAACAGGCATCCGAAGGCGGCTCCCGTAAAGAAGGAAGGGACGATCTCACCGCCCTTAAAACCGGCGCACAGAGTGGCGGCGGTAAAAAGGATCTTCAGCAGGAAAGCTTCGGGGCGCACCGTGGCTTCCTCCATGCAGCGTTCGATAAAGTCCATTCCCGCACCGTTGTAGGTCTGATTCCCCACCAGCGCGGTCAGGAGTATTACGATACAGCCTCCTGCAAAAATGCGCAGAAAGGGGTTTTTAAAATATTTCTGATACAGATGTTCCGCACCGTGCAGGGTGACGCAGAACAGGATGCTGACCAATGCGCACAGAATGGCCAGAATGGAAATCTTTATGGCGGATATTACGGTGAAATCCGGTACCTGGGCAAGCAAAAAGGCCTCCGGAGGTATCCCTGCCAGGGTGGCGATACCGTGGGCCGTCAGCGAGGCGATGACGCAGGGAACCAGAGCGGAATAGTGCATGATCCCCACACTGACCACTTCCATGGAGAATATGGCTGCTGCCAGAGGCGTGCCGAAGAGAGAGGAAAAGGCGGCGCTCATGCCGCACATGATCATAATGTGCCTGTCCTTCTCGTCCAGCCGGAGCAGGTGTCCCATTCCGTTCCCGATGCTGCCTCCCAACTGCAGTGCAGCGCCTTCCCGCCCTGATGAACCGCCGAACAGATGCGTGATCAGTGTGGACACGAAGATGAGCGGGGCCATACGGACAGGCAGATGATCTCCGGAGTGAATGGCGGAGATGACAAGATTCGTACCGGTGTCATTCTGGTTGCGGAACAGGTGGTAGCATCCTGCCACGACCAGACCGCCCACCGGCAGCAGGCAGATCAGCCAGGGATGTTCCAGCCGGGTAGTGGTCACGAAGGTCATGAACAGATGAAACAATGTGCCCACGGAGCCGATCAGGATGCCTGACAGGATGGAGAAGACTACCCACTTGACGAAGCTGAGCATGCGGTGAAAATTATGTCGTATGATTTTCGCTTGATCCTTGGTCAACATGGCTTTACCTCACAGGAAAAAATGGATGTTTTGGATTCTGCTTTATTATAAACTGTTTTGGAGAAAAAAGGAATGGAATGTAATATTTCGGTTTTGCCGTAAATCTTATTGACTTTTACACTTTAAACTGCTAAAATCAAAAGACAGTGCAGGGAAATCAAATGAACTGCTAATGTTATGCCTGTCTCTTATGGACATCT
>JAIEKC010000551.1:0-6474 GCA_029064505.1 Acetatifactor sp. | reverse complement strand
GATGGGGATCTGATGCTTCCAATATATCCAACGGGGTTCTGAATTTCCTTCCCAATGCGTTTATTTACATATTTCGTTTTGTCAGCGCGTTCGCCATGGTGATCTATTATGACGCGTCCTTCGCGTTGTTCGCCTTTCTGGGGATGCCCGTGAGCCTGATACTATCCAAGACTCTTATGAACCGTATGGTGAATAACAACAAAAAGAGCGCGGCAATGGGCGCAAAGATGTCCGGCTTTAACCAGGAGGCTTTCTCCAATATTCAGACCATCAAGGCGTTTGATCTGATACATCTCTATGTAAATAAGCTGAAGGAATATCAGAAGGAATATATCGATATGCGTTTAAGCTTTCAGAGGATGTCCATGGGAACGTCCATTTTGCTGTCCACCGTGGGCATGTTGGTCTCTTATGCCGCTTATGGATGGGGGATTTACCGGGTTTGGAGCGGAGCGATCAGTTACGGTTCCATGACTATGTTTCTGGGATTATCAGGTACATTGACAGGAACTCTGCATAATCTGACATCTTTGATCCCTACTGTGATCAATCTGACCACTTCCGCCGGCCGATTGATGGACATTGTGGAGATGCCAAGAGAGGATTACAGCCACGACGAGGAGGTAAATGCTTTCTTTGAAAAGTACAGATATCAGGGAATCGGTCTTCGGATATCGGAGATGGATTATGCCTATATGTCTGGAACGCAGGTGTTTTCCCATGCCTCCATAGAGGCTTACCCGCATGAGATCGTAGCTTTAGTGGGACCTTCCGGTGAGGGAAAGACCACTATGATCCGGGTGATCCTTTCTCTTATGCAGACACAGGGAGGGCAGGCTGTTGTCTGCGGCGGAAAGGGAGACGGAATGCAGACGGAGAAGCTCTCGCTGACACCATCCACGAGAAAGCTGTTTTCGTATGTTCCGCAGGGAAATACCATGTTTTCGGGAACGATCGCGGAAAATATGCGCAATGTGAAACAGGATGCCACGGATGAGGAAATTACAGAGGCGCTGAAGCTGGCCTGTGCATGGGATTTTGTGGAGAAGCTTTCGGATGGGATCAACAGCAGGATCAAGGAGCGGGGAGGCGGTTTCTCGGAGGGACAGGCCCAGCGTCTTTCCATTGCCCGGGCGTTACTGCGGAAATCTCCCCTGCTCCTTCTGGACGAAGCGACCTCTGCGCTGGATGTCGCCACAGAGAGGAAAGTGTTAAAAAATATCATGCGGGACAGCTATCCCAGAACCTGTATTGTCACCACCCACAGACCTACGGTCCTGGAAGCCTGTACACGGGTGTATGCCATCCGGGATAAGAAGTGCGTGGTATTGAATGAGGAGGAGATCGATGAGATGGTGAGAGGATTTTAAGCCCCGGTTATAAGGGAACCGGATATTTCATTTCAATACAGAGTGTAGAATCTTGGAAACGACTGTAAAATGTAATTTATAAAAAATAAATAAACGTATTGACATTTATAATTTATCGGCTATAATAATGTCAAAGCATATTTTTCTAATTGGGCGTGGCCTCGATGATGTTGTATCGTGTGCTGCACGTTTGTCGGTTATCGTTAGTGTTTATTCTATTTTGCGGAAATTCATGCTTTTAACCCCACAACAGATCAAAGCAGGAGTTTCCGTCGGTAGAATGGAAGGCTGTAACTCCTGCACATACACAAGGAGGAAGGTCATGGCAGGTAACAGAGAGTACAAGAGTGATGTTTTCAGCATGCTGATGGAGGACAGGAGCAGGGCCCTGCAGCTCTACAATGCGGTGAACGGATCGCGTTATGCGGATCCGGGGATGGTAGAGCTCCATAACCTGGATAAGGGGATCTCGCTGTCGGTGAGAAACGATGCGGCATTTGTTCTGGACATGAGTCTGAGCATCTACGAGCACCAGTCCACGGTATGTCCCAACATGCCGGTGAGGAGCCTGGTCTATTTTACGGTGATGCTGAAACGGCTCATCGGCAAAAGGAATATCTACGGGAGGACACCGGTAAAGATACCGACACCCCGATTCGCGGTGTTTTACAATGGGGAGGAGGAGCAGCCGGAGCAGTACGACCTGAAACTGTCGGATGCCTTCCGGAAACCCATGGAGCAGCCTGAGATCGAACTGGTATGCAGGGTGTATAACATAAACCGCGGGAAGAACAGGGAGCTGCTGGAGGGCTGTCCCTGGTTAAGGGAATATGCGGTCTTTGTGGATCATGTGAGAGAGAACCTGAAGGAGAACCGGCACGCCGATCTGGAGAATGCGGTGGAAGATGCGATCCGGGATGCCATTGACAGATGCATAAAAGAAAATGTGCTGCGGAGTTTTCTGACAGAGCGCCGATCGGAGGTGGTAAAGGCGATGACGTTGGATTATACATTTGACAGGCAGATCATGCTGGAGAGGGAGGAAGCCAGAGAGGAAGGCCATGCGGAAGGCCATGCGGAAGGCCATGCGGAGGGTCATGCGAAAGGCCTTGTGGAAGGAGAGGAAAAAGAACGGATACGGCTGGTGTGCAGGAAAATGCAAAAAGGGATGAAAGCGGAAGCGATTGCAGACATTCTGGAGGAGGAACTTGAGAAAATCAAAAGTATCTGCAATGCAGCGGTGAGATATGCTCCTGAATATGACTGCAACCGCATTTATGAAGAATTGCATCGGCAGAGAGCAGGAGCACCGGAGACAGATAATCCTATACCGTGACCGTCAGGATATGGGCTTGCCGAAAGAGGAATTGTTTAAAGTGCATTCGGCCTGCGATCATTCTCAAAGATGTGGCGGAATTAACCGGTTTATTCCCACGAGCAATGAGCCAAGTCAACATGGTTGACTTTGTCAGCGTAGCTGACTTTGTGTTACCGCCTGCACGAGCAGAAAGTACACAGGCTGACTTGGCGAATGCTGTGAGGGCCGAATGCGAATACTACGCAGCCTGCTGCGCTATAACTTTGATGCCCCGTCAGCCTGCTGCGGGGTATTTGACTTGTGAGGCAGCGAAAGAAGATAGTCGTCAATGGCTTTCTTCCCTGTTTGGACAGCTTCCGGTGTTTTGGTGCAGTGGAGGCGGCAGATCAGGATGTGTGGGGCCAGATCTGCAATGAAGCGGAGATTTTTCCGTACCAGAGCTTCCGTCCAAGTGGGGGAGATCAGGCGCTGCGCAACAAGAAGCTGCGCCTGGCTGCCGTCCAAAACAGTAATGTCGTTCTGCAGGGCTTTCCTGACAAGAAGAATACCGCCTAAGGGATAGGAACGGGTATCGGCGATTCCGGAAGTCCCGCACCAGGGCAGACCATGAATCATGGGGAAGCCGTTTTCCATGGATAGCAGGTTTAAGTCTCCATTGATCAAGGGAACATGATAGAGTTCTCTCCAAAGGTTAGTATGCGTAGACTTACCTGCGCCGGAATGCCCGGAAAAAAGCCATGCTTTATCCTGATAAAGCAGCGAGGCAGAGTGCAGGACTACCATGTCGTGTAACTGCGCAAGGTACAAAAAGGAGAGGCGGATGGCATGAAACAGGTCCTGGCGGAAACTCTCCGTATAGGGCGGGTGACAGTAATAACGTGCATCTGTTCCGTCCTTTGTCAGATGAGCCTCATAAATTCCCGGTGCAGTCGGGAAAAGGAAGAAATATTGGGAATCATTTTCCAGGATCACCAGTTCGCGGTTTTTAAGCAGGATCCTGCCCTGGGGGTGTTGTGCGGGAACATACTCTGCCACTGTGACAGTCTGGTCTGTGTGAAGAATATTACCTGTCTCAATGGCAGTGCGGCCGGTATGGGAGGGAGTGTCTCTCACGGTATCAACAGGAAGAGGGGCAGGACGGGAAGAGATTTCAAACGCGTCAAAATCCCGGGAAAATGCTTTGGCAGGACCGCAGAGCAGGAGAGTCAGGCCGCCAATGGACAGGTAGCGCCGTACAATATCAGTGGAGGCTGTATTGTCGTTAGTATTATCATTTTCTGCCTTTTCTTTTTCGGCAGGGAGAGTTGTGTCGGCAAATTGTCTGCAGTGAGCGGAAACGGGGGTAATTGCTGCATCGTGATCCGATTGCAGCATTCCATAAGTATCCAGCATATGCAGGAACTGCAGCAGATCCGTTTTTAACTGTGGCAGCTGGGAATCAGGAACCTCATAATGCGCCGCATAGCGGCTAAGTATTTCATCTTCCGTGGGATCTTCGTTCAGGAGCTCCCAAAGATATCTCCCTGTGTCATTGATTCGGACACCTCTCTTTAAATCTGCGATACCCTGCCCGTAAGGCAGCAGGTAAGGCACCTCTGATATGATAAAAAGTGCAAAATCATCACTTCTCCGCATTTTCCCGTCCTCATATATAGCGTGATATTTCTGTTCCGGTACAACTTTGCCGTCAGCCGTTTGCGCAACGGGCGAGTTGCTGTTACATTACATGTGCTTTGTGTAAAGAGCCGAAATGTAAAGGTATGGTGAACTGTCTGTTACACCGGCATGGCAAAACATCCGGCTGATGTGAAATGATTATAGCATTCTTTCAAGGCAAATGCTATAGTATGGCGGATATTGGAATCAGTGCCTTTTCAAAAAAATGGTTTTCCTGTAACGCAAAGCATGATAAAATAGTAAGGAATTGTTAAAAAATAATGAGAAAAACAGCATCTGCCGGCTGTCTTCGGACACAGATGCGGTCGGAAATGATTCTGCTGACAGAGGTACTGGTCAGGCGGATGCGAAACATATTGCCACAGGCGGCAATGAAACAGGAGGAAAAGTATGGATAAAATCATTTTAACAGGAGACAGACCTACCGGAAGACTGCACGTGGGGCATTATGTGGGTTCTTTGCGCAGACGGGTGGAATTACAGAATTCCGGAGAGTATGCCAGGACATATATTATGATAGCCGATGCGCAGGCGTTGACAGATAATATTGAAAATCCCGAAAAGGTGAGACAGAATATTATTGAGGTGGCATTGGATTATATGTCCTGTGGTCTGGATCCGGAAAAGTCCACTTTGTTTATTCAGTCTCAGATTTCCGAACTGTGTGAGCTGACTTTTTATTATATGGATCTCGTCACGGTAGCGAGGCTGCAGAGGAATCCCACCGTAAAAAGTGAGATACAGATGCGTAATTTTGAGGCCAGCATACCGGTCGGATTTTTTACCTATCCGATCAGCCAGGCTTCTGACATCACGGCGTTTAAGGCAACTACTGTGCCCGTAGGTGACGATCAGCTGCCTATGATCGAGCAGACAAGGGAGATCGTTCACAAATTCAATACGGTATACGCTCCTGTCCTGGTAGAACCGACGGCTTTGCTGCCGGAAAATGAGGCGTGTAAGAGACTGCCGGGCATTGACGGGAAGGCGAAGATGAGTAAGTCCCTTGGAAATTGTATCTATATGGCTGACAGTGCGGATGAGGTACGGGCCAAGGTTATGAGCATGTATACGGATCCTCAGCATCTGCTGATAACGGATCCCGGACATCTGGAGGGGAATACGGTGTTTACTTATCTGGATGCTTTCTGCAGACCGGAGCATTTCGAGAGGTATCTGCCGGATTATCCGAATCTGGATGAACTGAAAGCGCATTATGTCCGCGGAGGACTGGGAGATATGAAGGTGAAGAAGTTCCTGAACAATATTATGCAGGAGACCCTGGAACCCATCCGTAACCGCAGAAAGGAACTGGAGAAAGACATTCCTGCCATATATGATGTGCTGAAAAAGGGAAGTGATATCGCAAGGGAGACGGCTGCACAGACGCTCTCGGAGGTAAAGGGAGCCATGAGGATCAATTACTTTGAAGATAAGGAGCTGATCCGGGCACAGAGCGATATGTACAGATACGAGGCTTGAAAATTGTTCCAAAGATACCGCAATGTGGAGCGTGCAGCGGAAAGGTATGGCTATCGGTATGAATGAAAAGAGAGATGAGAGTGTGGAAAAATTGGCGGAAGAGCTGGAATCAAGGCTTGCCCGTAAAGAAGAACCCGATGAGCTTGAAGAGATTGAGCCGGAAGACCTTCAGGAGGAGTGGCTTTCAGAGGATGATTTTTCTGAAGAGTTTTGGGAGGATGATATTTCAGAGGAGGAATCCCATGGGACCCGTTCTGAAAGGGAGAGTTCAGGGAAGAAATTCCATGGAAACCGTTCTGAAAAGGAGAGTTCGGGAAAGAAAACTCATGGGACCCGTTCTGAAAAGGAGAGTTCAGGGAAGAAATCCCGTGGAAATCGTTTTGAGAAGGGAAGCCTGGAGAAGAAAAACCGTGAAGATCATTCTGATGAAAAGGATTTTCCAGAGGACTCTCGTGTAAAACGGCGGAAGAAAGATCTTCCGGAAGAGGATTTCCCGGAAGACGATTGGGAGGAAGAGGAAGTTGCGCCCATGAAGCCCTGGATGATGGCGGTCTTGCTGGTGGGAATTGTGGCGCTTGCTGCAATCATATGTGCAGTTTTGTGGCATTTTACCCATTTGGACAGAGG
>JAIEKC010000550.1:0-3567 GCA_029064505.1 Acetatifactor sp. | reverse complement strand
ACCGGGCATGACGCCGCCATCCGGGAGACGGCAAGACTGACAGATACCTTTGTGGAACTGGATGAGGGAAGGAAGCAGGAATTGGATGAACAATTGCAATTGATCAAAGAAAATCAATCACAGAAACCGGAGATAGAAGTCACATATTTTCAACCGGATCTGAAAAAGAGCGGCGGGGCATACATGACATTCCGTGGAAGAGTGAAGAAGATCGATGAGTATAACCATCGGATACTTTTTACGGACGGGACTGTTCTTTCCATGGAAACTCTTTTTTTCATCGGAGGAGAATTATTCAATGGGAATATAGGGGATATGTGATATGGATGAACACTTTTTGCGGCTATGAGTCACAGCAACCGGAATAACAGCAAATTAAGTCGAGATTTCCTTTCGCGCAAGAGGTATCCTTATTTTATAAGGCAAAGGAATTGGCTTGTGGAATTTCGGAATAAGAAATATACAAAGATTTTCTAAACCCACAAGAGGGTGCAAAGCACACCTTTTTGGTACGCGTACTGGTCAGATCAAAGTTGTACACGGAAGAATGTCAGGCGGACAGGTTCTTTTCGGGAGGGTGCCTTTTCCTGAATTGGATCGTATGCCAGATTGGTTTGTGTTGACTGCGCCGGCATGAATTTGAATCATGGAGCCGAATCTGAAATTCGGCGCATGTGCCTGTGCAAGACAGGTTCCGGTATGGAGGATAAAGATGGAAGAACATGTAGAAGCAGTCCAGAGAATGCAGGAATATATCGCGCAAAATCTGGCGGAGTGTATCACAATGGCAGACCTGGCGAAGGTATCCATGTATTCACCATGGTATTCTTATCGGCTGTTTGTTGAACTGCTGAAGATGACCCCTTCCGTGTATACCCGCAAAATGAGGTTGTCGAAATCCGCATTGAGGCTGAGAGATGAGGATATTAAAATCATTGATGTTTCCGCTGAAGCGGGATTTGACAGTGTGGATGGATATCAACGGGCCTTTTACCGGGAATTCGGATGCAACCCTTATGAGTATTCTGTAAGCCCCATGCCGATCTGTCTTTTTAAGCCTTATGGAATCAAATATTCTAAAAAAAGAAAGGATGCATGTATGAAAGAGGTCAGAAATATTTTTATCCAGACGATCGACAAGCCGGCCCGGAAGGTGATCATCAAAAGGGGGAAAGAGGCAAAAGGTTATTGGCAGTATTGTGAGGAAGTGGGGTGTGATGTATGGGGACTGCTCACAAGTATCAAGTCCATCGGCGGTGAACCTGTCTGCTTATGGCTGCCGGAAAGATATATCCTTCCCGATACATCGGAATATGTGCAGGGAGTTGAGGTTCCGGCAGATCATACCGGTGAAATACCGTCAGGATATGATGTGATCGAACTGCCTCAATGCCGGTATATGATGTTTCAGGGGGAGCCATTTGAGGAGGTGGATTACAGTGAAGCCATCGAAGCAGTAGGTGAAGCGATAAAAAAGTATGATCCGACAGTCATCGGATATGAATGGGATCCGGAGAATCCCCGGATCCAGCTTGAGCCGATCGGTAAGAGAGGCTATATAGAGCTGCACCCTGTAAGATCGATCCGGTGATCCATACTCATAAAATAAGTCTGCGCCACTGTCCGTTAAGACAGTGGCGCAGTTGACTGTTTTATAATGCCACAAGGGTTCGAATTTCCGTAAATCCGCTGAGACAGCGGCAGATCATTTGACGGGTTTTGCGCCCGCTTTCTCCTGGGCAGCTTCCAGAGCCTGCTTGAAACGGCTCTTTTTCTTGGCCGGCTGAACTTCGGGTCTTCCATGAAGTCCTTTTACATCCAGTACGTATATGCCGCTGACTACGGCTTTGACTTCCTTCTTGACCGGTACGGAATCAAAAATTTTGTCCTCGCAGATCAGGGACATGATCTGTGGGCCGACCTTGGCCTTGACAATGGGAAGCTTGGACCCCCTCATGGCTTTGGGCACCTGATCCATAACGATCTGCGGCAGTCCGGCATCCCGCACCTTCATCCGCTTCTTGTCTATGATCAGCATTGATACAGTCTGTTTGTTTGCATTTAATATCTCCTGCTGTTCCGCCTGCTTTTTCTGTGCTTTTTTACCGAGAAAATAAAGGACGACAGCTATAATTACCAATACAACGGCAATAACTATTAATGTGATGACCCATGGTTTCATAGGATAGACCTCCTGTCAAATTGATTCTCCTATATTGTAGCACAGGTATGTCAGTATAAGCAACAAAACATTTCATGGTTTTTTCATTTCACTCTTTCAAAAAAGACCGTTCTGTGATATAAGTATAGGTATACGTGTGCAGAAAACTGAAAGGACTGTCGTTACAGTTCAGCCTTCTCCAATTGGGGCGCAGCGGGCCGCAAGCAGGGGCGTGCAGACCGTGGGAATGATTACAACAGAGAGGAATGTTTATGAAAAAGAAAATAGCAGGTATTCTGACCACCCTGCTGGCAGTGGGACTGCTTGCAGGGTGTGGCCGGAGCAGGGAAGAGAATGCATTGAGGGATCTGAAAACGGATTCTTATGTAACGCTGGGTGATTATCAGAATCTCAGCATCCATGTGGATCCGCTTATTGTCACAGATTCGGAGCGTGACCTTTATGTCATGGAGGCTTACAGCAGATTTGCGACATTGGAGAACAGTGGGATCACGGATCGCGCCGCCGCGGACGGGGATACGGTGAACATTGATTATGTGGGTAAGAAGGACGATGTGGCATTTGAAGGCGGTACTGCTTCGGGTGCTTTTCTGGTTCTGGGATCGGACAGTTATATTGACGGATTTGAAGATGGGCTGGTGGGTGTCCGGCCGGGGGAGACAGTAGACCTGAATCTGAGTTTTCCGGAAGGCTATGGCAATCAGGAACTGGCGGGACAGGCAGTGGTATTTACAGTCACGGTGAACTATATTGTGGAGCTGCGGGATGAGGTGGTGGCCGCTATGGGGCTGGAAAATATCGGTACGGTGGCGGAATTGCAGCAATATGTTTATGACAGACTCTATGCCGATAAAGAATCGGATTACGAGAGCAATGTGAAAAGTGCCATTATGACAGCCCTTTTTGAACAGTCCGCCTACGGGGAACTCCCCGAAGAGATCCTGGAGAATAATAAGACCTATGTGAGCGGTATTGTCAATTCGGCCGCCGCTTATGGCCTGGATGCGGACACTTATACGAATTCCTTTTTTGGAATGGAATCGGAAACCTATATCAATAACTATGCCACAGAGCTGACAAAGCAGGATATTACCCTGCAGGCAATTGCAAATCAGGAAGATTTAAATGTCAGTGACGGAGAATTGAAATCTGCGTTGGAGCAATATGCCAGGGAGGCGGGGGCGGATTCCGTGGAAGCATATCTGGGAAATAATTCGGCGGAGGAATACCGCAATGCGATCATGATGGAAAAAGTAATGAACTATCTGATGGAATGTACACAGATAAATTAAGTGTATAGAGCTGAAATCTAAATTGCTGCAAATGGAGGTATAACAATGGAATTGACAGACATTCGCGATCTTTATCGCAACAGGGAGGAGTAT
>JAIEKC010000055.1:0-5078 GCA_029064505.1 Acetatifactor sp. | reverse complement strand
AAGACATACAATGATTATGACGCCGTCCGTGATGATCCCGAAGTCCCAGGTCATTCACACGCATAGCCTCCGGATAAGCCTCATCCAACCATGCCGGTCTCGCCCCGGAGGGTGTGGAAAGTACGGTATAAATGCCGTTTTGATAGAGATTCTCTATGATTTCCTCCAACCACTCAAAATGAAACTCGCCCTCCACAGGCTCATAGGCAGACCAGGAAAAGACACCGAGAGTGGCGCTGTTAATGCCTGCCTTTTTCATCAGCCTGATATCCTCCGCCAGGATGTCAGGCCTGTCCAGCCACTGGTCCGGATTGTAATCTCCTCCGTGCACCAATCCTTTTATTTGTTGAAAAAGAATGCTTTTTTCCATATGCGTATACCCCTTTATCTGTTTTCGTAATGGCCACAGCCATTCACACCATCCTTTCTAAAACCGGCACGGCATAACGATTCAGCCGCCTGCCCGAATGATTACTAATAGCATACCTTCCCTTGCCCAGAAAATCAATAGGTCTTTGCTTTTATTCATAATTATGTTACAATAAGGCATGTTCTTTTGAATGTAGCGGTTCTGTCATTTCCATTGTCTGTTTTTCTGTGACGGGAGCCATTTATTTGAACTGTTGCATTTTGACACGTTCCAGTACATAGTGATATGCACTGTTGGATCATTGATACCATCCGAAGTCAAAGCAGATGATTCCGGTCCGCAGAACCGTTGTGCAGGCATCTGCGCTATGATCGTATGTAAATATATGCGAGATCTACCGCTTGATCTATTGAGAATATTCTTCCGAACAGGAAAAACAGAAAGGCAGGGTTATTCCTATGAGCAAAAAAAGAGTTGTTGTTTCTTTGGGACATGATGCGCTTGGCTACACTACCGAGGCACAGCGGGGCGCCGTTTTAAAAACTGCAAAAGCACTGGCCGATCTGGTAGAGGCGGATTGCCAGCTGACCATTACCCACAGTAACGGTCCCCAGGTCAGCATGATACACAAAGCCATGACCGAACTGCGCCGCGTTTACATCGATTACACCCCTGCGCCCATGTGTGTCTGCTCCGCCATGAGTCAGGGCTATGTGGGATATGATATTCAAAATTCCCTCCGCGCGGAACTGCTCAGCCGGGGCATATCCAAGCCTGTGAGCACCATTTTGACACAGGTGACCGTAGACCCCTACGATGAAGCATTTTACGAACCCACCAAAGTAATCGGCCGCTATATGTCCAAAGAAGATGCCGAGACAGAGATCAAAAAGGGCAATTATGTACAGGAAGATCCCGGCCGTGGCTTCCGCCGTGTAGTCGCAGCGCCTAAGCCCATTGAAATTGTGGAGATCGAAGCGATCCGTGCACTGGTCAATGCCAACCAGGTTGTCATTGCCTGCGGCGGCGGCGGGATTCCCGTTATCGAGCAGCACCACGCTTTAAAGGGCGCTTCCGCCGTGATCGAAAAGGACGCCATTGCCGGAAAGCTGGCCTCCGATCTCTCCTGCGATGAACTGATCATCCTCACCGGAGTGGATTATGTATACAAAGATTTCGGGAAAGAAAATCCGACTCCCCTCAGCAGCATGACCGTTACAGAGGCTAAAGAAATGATCGCCGCAAAGGAATTCGGAGAAGGCACCATGCTGCCTAAGATCGAAGCCGCCATCGCGTATTTGGAGAAAGTACCCACCGGAAGAGTGATCATCACTTCTATAGACCGGGTCAGGGACGCTATCAAAGGCAGGGTCGGCACCATTATCACGGCATAAGCGCAGGACTGCCTTCCACGTTTTTGCTAACGTATCTTACTTCAACCGGCAACCGTTTCCGGTCAACGGTTTTCAGGACTGGAGCGTGTTTGAAAAATGCTTTCTTCGGGGTGTGCGTCACACTTTGTGGGATGCTGTCTGACCCACAGCGAAAGCCTTTTTTCCCGTTTACAGATTTCAAATCAGCAGATTCCAGGGGCAGTGTGTCTTGTATATGACACATCCGCCCCTTGTTTCAGGACTATCTGCCTTCAAACAGGAATCAAACAACAGCCTGACACTGTATGACTGATCACTTCAGAAAAACAAACTCCTTTTCCGAAGAATATTCTTCCGTATACCGGTATCCCAATCCCTCAAATTCCCTGACCCGCTCCGGCTCTCCGATCTCATGCTCCGCGAGAAAGCGCACCATCTCGCCCCTTGCCATCTTCGCAAAGGTTCCCTTCTGACGTATCCTGCCGTCCTGTAGCTCACCGAAGGTACAGGTTATATACCTGACATGGGGATGCAGATGCTTTTCAATCGCCACAGAATACTCTTTCGATGCCAGATTCAGAATGGTCTCCTCAGAGTCTGTCACCCGGCGGCACAGCTTACCGCCCCAGAAGTCGTACAGATCTTTCTTTCCATCCACGGACAGCTTCGCCTGCATCTCCAGGCGATAGGGCACCACTCCGTCAAAAGGCGACAACACCCCATAAAAACCGGAAAGAATATGCAGATGCTTCTGTATATACGCAAGCGCCCTTTCCGTCAACACCATCGGCGCCATATGCTGATATTGCAGTCCCTCGTAGGAAAGGATCGCAGGTGTCAGGTTTCGCTCCAGATCCATCTCTGCAAAACGTCTGAAATTCAGCTCCGCCAGTTTATCATTGCATCCCCAGAGCTCTTTCGCCCGGCTCAGGGACATTTGCCTTATCGCCCCACAGAGGATTTTCGTCTCCTCCAGAAAACAGGGAACACCCTCTATGGGAAATGTGTCAGTGTCCACATTCATCTTTTTCGCCGGTGAGATGATGATCTTCATTTGTCCTCCATGCCCTTTTTTGCAGAACACGCCACAGCTGTTCTGCTTTGCCGCAAAACTGTTAAACCTGTCAGGCTGCTTGCGTTCCGCCGCCTCGTCACTCAGCCGTTTCCGTCGTCCGGCGGCTTACATCGTCCAGTTCCCACAACATCTGCGCAGGGTTTTCCTCCGCCTTCACCTTGCCGTGAGCACTCACGATCACACCCTGCTCATCGATCAGATAAGTGGTCCTTACGATACCCATGGTCTTCTTGCCATACATATTCTTTTCCTTCCACACATCATATGCCCGGATTGCGGCAAGCTCCGTATCCGCCAGCAGTGTAAAAGGCAGGCCGAACTTGTCCTCAAACTTCTTGTGGGATGCCACGCTGTCCTTGCTGATGCCGATCACCACTGCCCCCTTCTCCTGAAACCGGGGATATAATTGTCCAAAACCACATGCCTGCTTCGTGCAGCCGGGGGTATTATCCCTGGGATAAAAATAAAGTATAACCTTCTTTCCCCTGTACTCTTCCAGACTATGCATCTCACCGTTCTGATCCGGAAGCTGAAAAGACGGTGCCTTTGTACCTGCTTCTAACATAACTAATTCCTCCATTCCGGGTTCATTTTGGTTCCACTTTTGGCGGACTTACCTGAAATATGTCATATCCGCCAGACTCCTGTTTCATTTCGACAGCACAAGGGCTGTCAGGAACGAGCCTATTATAATGCAAAAATCGGAAAAATTAAACACAATTCCCTGGAACCGTTTCCATTTTACATTGAAACTCAGATAATCCACCACATATTTGCGCTTTAAACGATCATACGTATTGCTGAAAGAGCCGCCCAGCAGAAGCGCCAGACCCACACGCAGAGTATTGTTTCCCCTATGTCCCAGACTTAACACAAAAACAATGCTCACCAGGATCGTAAGAATAACCGATATCGCTGCCACCACAGCCCTTCTGGAAGCTCCGAGGTCCAGCATGGCGCCGGTGTTATGATATTTTCTCAATATCAGTTTCTTCCCGGCAAAATAGGCGGGAAAGTTTTCCCCGCCTGTGTTCTCGATCCGGTTCTTTATCCACAGATCGCCCAAAAAGATTCCCAATGCCAAGATGACGCAAATACAGATGACCATGTAATCCTCCTGTTCCAATTGCCGCCCGCGGCAGTCGGCGCTGCTTACGGTTCTTTTCCCGCCTGCGCCGATTGTCGATGTTTACGGTTCTTTTTGCCGTACTGCCATCGACGGCAAAGTGTTCCGAAGCTTGGCAAAGGATCCTGTTCTCTAATAATCCACACGCTTCAGACACAGCCCCTGTGCCGGAGCGGTAGGTCCGGCCTTCTGCCTGTCCTTTGCTTCCAGCACGACGGCAACCTGCTCACAGCTCATCCTGCCGTTCCCCACTTCCAGCAGAGTCCCCACCATAATGCGCACCATATTCTGCAGAAAACCGTTTCCGTGAAATGTAAATGTAATATAATTTCCCTCCCGGACAATTTTGATCCGATCCACACAGCGCACTGTGGATTTCTTCATCCTGGGATTGACACAGAAATTTCTGAAATCATGTTCCCCTTCCAGAATCTCCGCCGCCTGCCGCATCTTTGCAAGATCAGGCTTTTCTTCCAAGCGGGTGACATACTTTCTGTCAAAGACGGATTTCACCTCTCCGTCATAACAGGTATAGCAGTATGTCTTTCCCACTGCATTATAGCGGGCATGGAATCTGGGGGACGCCTCCCTGACCTCCCTCACCGCAATGTCGTCGGGCAGATAACGGTTCAGGTAGGTGCGTATCTCTTCTTCGGAAAGTTCTGTATTCATACCGGCATTGGCCACCATTCCTTCCGCATGGACGCCTGCATCAGTCCGTCCTGCGCCGATGACCTCCACCTCTTCCTGACACATCAGGGACAGCACTTTCTCCAGCTTTCCCTGGATCGTCTCATGACCGGGCTGTCTCTGCCAGCCTGAATAGCGGCTTCCGTCGTATGCGATCAGCATTTTATAATTTTTCATGAATCTTCCCATTCCCTTTTGAATGTAACAGTTCGGACAGGTTACTGCGCCGTTACGTTGATGCACACTGCCCTCGCAAGCCTAGAGCGTGTTTGAAAAATTGCAAAGAAATGTGTCCTTTGAACAATGTGTCCTCAGGCATTTTCCAACTGCTTTAGCAGTTTGGGAGACTTGGAATCTCTCCGCGAAACAGTCTTTGCCGTGAGCAAAATTACCAAAGGCAAATATTCCTGTCACGCTATTCCCGGCTCAAAAACCGGCAAAAAT
>JAIEKC010000549.1:0-2954 GCA_029064505.1 Acetatifactor sp. | reverse complement strand
CTTTTCCGTGGAGAGAGGGGAGTTGTTCGGCTTTCTGGGAGTGAATGGCGCGGGAAAATCCACCACCATCAACATGCTGTGCACGCTGTTTCAACCCACTGCCGGGGAGATCATCATCGGCGGAAATGTTCTGGGCAGGGAGGATGAGGCGATCCGGCGCGTGATCGGTGTGGTGTATCAGAATAATTGTCTTGACGACAGACTGACGGTGCGGGAAAATCTGATGATCCGCGGCAGTTTGTATGAAAGAGACAGCAGGAAGCTGAGAGGGAAGATTGAGCAGGTGTGCCGGCACCTTCGCCTGGAAGAAACCCTGGACAGATATTTCGGAAGGCTTTCCGGAGGACAGAAGCGGAAGTGTGAGATCGCGAGGGCGCTTCTCCACACACCGGAGATCCTGTTTCTGGATGAGCCAACCACAGGGCTTGACCCGGCTACCAGAAAAACGGTTTGGGAGAGCCTTGAAAAGCTCAGGCAGGAGGGGATGACCATCTTTCTCACCACCCATTATATGGAAGAAGCGGCGAAGTGCAGTCATATCGCGGTAATGGACAGCGGCAGGGTCAGAGAGTTTGGGACGCCCTTTTCGTTGAAAGAGAAATATTCCAGGGATAAGCTGCGGCTGTCTGCAAAGCCGGGAATGAGTGTGTTGTTGGAAGCTAAGCTGGAGGAATTAAGGGGCAAATGGGGAGGAAACCCGGAGAAAACGGCAGACGGAACGGTTGGGGAAGGACAGACGGAAAGACCGGAGAGATGGCAATACAGCTTTTCCGAGAAGAACAGGGAGGAGCGTTTGTACGATATTTATTTGCAGGACAGTATGCTGGCGATACCGATCCTGAGGGAAGCGGAAGCGCTTCTGGAAGGATTTGAAATGGTACAGGGTTCCATGGATGACGTCTTCCTGAATATCACGGGAAGAGAGTTGGAAGAAAATGCCTGATAATGGTTATGGCTTTTGTTGAATAAGCGGACGGGAGCTTACGAGAGTCTATTATTAAAGAAGTGGAGGATTCGGATGAAAGAGATTTTATATTTGACAAAGCGGAGTACTTTGGTGTATCTTCGGGACAGGCGGGCTGTATTCTTTTCCATACTGTCCATGCTGATCGTGCTGGGACTGATGGTGATCTTTCTGGGCAGCATGAACAGTCAGGATCTGGTGAATCTGCTGGAAAAGTATGGCGGAGAGAGAAATACGGCACAGGATGAAAAGAATGCGGAACATCTGATCCAACTGTGGACACTGGCGGGGATCCTGATCGTAAATTCTGTGACGGTAACATTGACCGTCATCGGGATCATGGTGCAGGATGAAGAGCAGAGCCGTCTTGCCAGCTTTTATGTGACGCCGGTGAAGAGAGGAAAGCTGGTGATGGGATATGTGCTCTCGGCGTGGCTTACGGGGGCGGTATTGAGCATTCTGACCCTGGCCGTGGGAGAATTTTATATGATATCCAAGGGGTGGGGGCTGCTCCCCGTTCCGGTGCTGGCGGCCATGTGCGGCATGATCTTCCTGAATACATTTGTGTATGCCTCTTTCGGTTATCTTCTGGCCATGTTCATTCACAGCTACAGTGCCTGGGGCGGCATGCTGACTATCGTCGGCACGCTGGTGGGCTTTGCGGGAGGGATCTATCTGCCCATGTCGGCCTTTTCGGAGCGGCTACAGACGGTGCTGAAATGTCTGCCGGTGCTCCAGGGGATCTCTGTGATGCGCAGGGTATGTCTGGAGGAAATAACGGCGGCGACCTTCGAAGGTATGCCCTCTCAGGCCGTGGAAATCTTTCAGGAGAGAATGGGGATCACACTGACGGCAGGCGACGGGATTCTTTCCGCGGGAACACAGTTATCTATTGTGCTTTTATATGGTATAATAGCCATAAGTGCGGCGGTTATCCTGAATAAAGGGCGCAAACTGAAGGACAGGACGAATTGAGGCAGCTTGGCGCGGAATATTTTCCGAGAGTGCTGTTTCACAGACGAATGTGTAACGGTGGCCGCGCTACGCCTCACCAATTGGGTCTTGTATCCCACAAAGTATGACGCCCCCCGGAGAAAGCATTTTTCAAACTTGCTTTGGGGCTTGGGAAACCGGGGAATGGTTTTTCAAACATGCTCTGATGCAGGAACAGTTTGCAACGGACAGGCCGGATGGTAATAAGCCGCTCGTGAGTCGGGATGCATGGCAGGTTTTTGTGAACGCGGGTAAATGACCGGAGAGAAATGTCACAGCAGTTAAGGGGAACAGGATAGAATGGGACAGATGCGATGAAGATAATAATACAGGACCGTCCGGATGACGGGGAGGATGAGATCATTGTCCGGTGCCGCCATCTGGACGACAGAATGCTGAGAATGATCTACGCCCTGAAGGAAGGGCAGGAAAAGATTACGGCTCTCAGAGATGGAAAATTTGTCCGGCTGCCTCCGAAAGATATCTACTATTTTGAGGCGGTGGACAATAAAGTTTTCCTCTATCTGGAGAAGGATGTTTATGAGTGCAGATTCAAACTGTATGAACTGGAACAGCGGTTCATGGAGACCGATTTTTTCAGAGCCACCAAGTCCACCATTGTCAACCTTTCCAAGGTAAAAAGCTTCAGTCCCGCCTTTAACGGGAGATTCGAGCTGCTGATGAAGAATGGGGAAAAGCTGATCGTGTCCAGACAGTATGTGCCTGATCTGAAGGCAAAGCTTGGACTGTAGGAGGATATCGCGTATGAGAAGACTGAGATTTCTGTTTCATAATTTTTCCGTGGTGGTGACAGGTGTTGCATTTGCGGTGGCACTTTTCATCACAGTGGTCAATCCTGTGGAGATGGTGGAATCCGTGCTCCTCTGGCAGATGCTCCTGGTGTCGGGATTGTGCACCATGACGGCGCTGATCTATCCCTGGAACAGGGAGATGAGTAAAGTGGAGGCGATTGTCAGGACCGTGATTCAATATATAC
>JAIEKC010000548.1:0-3638 GCA_029064505.1 Acetatifactor sp. | reverse complement strand
GCTCATCTTCCTCCTGTGCTATCTGATATCAAAGGGGCAGCTGGGGGCCGGGGATGTGAAGCTTGCCTTTGTGATGGGGCTGTACCTTACGGGTCAGAGAATTGTGGGAGCCATTGCATACGGCGTGCTGGTATGCTGTGTCTATTCCCTGGTACAGATGGCGCGCAAAAAGCTGACAATGAAGGACGGAGTCCCGTTGGCGCCGTTTCTGTATCTGGGCACACTGCTGACCTTTTTGATCTTATGAAGGTAAAGTGTTCCTGGTACTGACTGTACGTGAGTCTTTGGCGGCATGGGGGAAGCGTGTAAACAAATCATACATTTGGAAGGATGGAAATGAGGATGAGTGGAGTGAAAGGCAAACGGTGGATAGTGGTCATTGCACTTTTGGCGGTGATCCTGCTGGGCTGGTATTTGTCAGTCAGAACCGCCAGCGGCATCGACAACAGGAACGCGCAGGCGGAGCTGGTCCGGCAGGCAGACCTGTATGCGGGCAAGGAGCTTTATGTGAGAGCGGTTCCATTGTATGTGCAGGCTTTAAGCTACCGCACGGATGAGGTTCCCGGGATAGAGACCAGGCTGCAGCAGGTCTATCTGGCACAGGGGGACACGGATTCCTATGTGGAGCTTGTGGAAAAGAGAAGCGTCGATGGGACCGCATCAGAGGAGGAGTACCTGAAGGCGGCCGAAATATACCTTTCCGAAAATGATCTCAAGGATGCAATGACATTGTTGAAAAAGGGAATGGAGCTATATCCCGGCGGTCCCATAGGAGAGTTGTACGAAGATAACCGCTATGGATATTCCATGCGTGTCACTGCGGCCGTGGAGATCACTCCTACATCGGGAAACAGTCTGATGCCTGCCTTTGACGGCAGTAAGTGGGGCTACATAAACGCCGGCGGAAAATTTATCCTCCCGGCGGTTTACGATACGGCAGTGCCTTTCAACAACGGCGGGTACGGTGTGGTCTCCATGGACGGCACTTATTACACCATTCTGACCACCGGCGAGAAATACGGGATCGACGAGACCCCGGTGAACGATGTCTATGGTATCAACAATGCGTACATTGTGGCACAGAGCAATGGTAAATACGGATATTATACGGCAGATTTCGTCTGCGCCTTTCCGGAGCTTCAATTTGATGAGATGACCATGAATTCCTGCGGTGTCTTCGCGGCAAGGAGCGGTGACAAATGGGCTGTCATAAGTGACAGCGGGGAGGCCGTCACAGATTACATTTATGAGGATGTGGCAGTGAGTTCCCTGAATCAGGTCTTTGCGGGGAATATGGGTATGGTGAAATCAGGGGGGCTGTGGTATCTCATTGATGTGGAAGGAAACAGAGTGAGCGAGAACGGCTTTGCGGATGCAAAAGCCCCGGAGTCATCCAATTACATTGCGGTGGCGGATGAAAACGGCAAATGGGGATTTATTGACCGAAGCGGGCAGCTGGTCATTGATTACCAGTATAATGACGCATGGTCCTTTTCCAATCATCTGGCGGCGGTCAGGGTGGTGGACACATGGGGATATATCAGTGAGCGGAATGAGCTGGTGATAACGGAAGCGCTGGAGAGCGCCATGCCTTTCCACAATTATTCCGCCCAGGTTACCTTTTTGGACCAGGCGGCGATGATCACTCTGGAGTATAAGACGGATTAGCAAAATGCGGGGAGAACAGAACATGAACAGCGAAAATTTTACGTTACAGAATTCATTGGAGGCAAACTATCTGAATATACGACTGGACTTCGGGGAGAGACCGGATGAGATCGCGGTAAAAGTGATCCGGAAGGATTGTCCGGAGTTCCTGATCCCATTCCGCATTGTATCGGTCAATGAGGAGACGGTACTGAAATACAAGCTGATCAATACGGTGGCATTGGAGTATGCGGAAATGACACTGCCCAAAGCTTTGTTCGTACAGTTGTATCTTAATCTGCTGGAGCCTTTTGTCAAGGGCAGAGATTGGTTCCTGGACTATCATAATTTCTGTGTGGATACCAGATATGTGTACGTGGATAAGCATACCTATCAGGTGTTCTATCTCTACGTTCCTGTTCCGTCTTATCGCAGTGAAGACCGGGAGATACTGGAATTTTTCAAGAATGTGTTCATGCGTATCATGATCAGCGACGACAAGGATTTCCAGGTAAGACTGTTCCGGTTTTTCGGGGATGGCCATATTACGTTGGCGGGATTGTATCGGCTGATGCTGGAGGAAAAGGGCGCGGCGGCATCTTCACAGGCGACATTCCTGCAGCCTGCGAGTCAGCAGCCTGTAAATCAGCAGCCGGCATATCGGCAGCCTGTGAGTCAACAGCCGGCATACCAGCAGTCTGTGAGTCAGCAGCCGGCATTTCAACAGCCTGCTTCACGGCAGACGCCATTTTCACAGTCCGTAATGCCTGTGGAAGAAAAGAAAAAGGACAGCGACGACGGCAGGAAAAAGGATAAGAAGCAGATGTCGTATAAAGCCTCAGAGCCTGAACAGGAGAGGAACCTGGGATACGGAGCGGACAACAGTGAGGACGAAGTAGTCCAGGCTCTGTTTGGCAACAAGAAGGGCAAAAAGGAAAAACCTTCTGCGGAGAGCAAAAGAGCGGAGAAGGAACCGGGCAGGAAAACAAAGGAGGAAAAAGGGCATGGAGGTCTGGGAAGTCTGTTTGGCGGCAGAAAGAAGCAGACAGTTCCTCCCTCACAGACACCGGAGCACGGGGTGGCAGCAGGCGGACAGCCGGCATATGCGGGAGTGCGGCAGACGGCTTCCACGGACTATGCCCCGGGAGCGGCGGACTATGCGTCCGTGTACGGCGGAAACGGTTCCGACGAGACGGAGGTATTCTCCGATGAGGCTGCGGCAGTGCAGACACCGTGGATGGAGCTGATCGATTTTTCCCAACCGGGAGCATTACAGAGGATCGATCTTAACTTTACGAAACCTTATATCACCATCGGGAGGATGTCTTCCGACGAAAAACGGCCGGATGTGGCGTTTCCCGGAGAATTCAAGCGGATCGGCAGACAGCATGCGCGTATCGAGCGCAGAGGAGATGCTTTCTTTGTTATTGACCTGGGTTCCGCCAATCATACCATGGTGAACGGTCAGGTGATGGTGCCGAATCAGCCGTATCAGCTTCAGGACGGCATGGAGCTGGCTTTCACGGTCAGTAAGCCTGTGCGCTATCGGGTTCATATCTCCTGAGGAAGAGCGCGTGGGACAGAGTTTTTCAAAGCGCGATAGAGTTTACAATTGCATCAGGGTCTGTAGTTGCATCGGAACCTGCAGTTGTATCAGAGCCTGCAGTTGTGTCGGAGTCTGCTATTGCATCGGAGGATCATGCGATTCTTTACCAGCGACAGAAGCCGTTTTGCGGGGAAGATTGAAAAATGCCCGGAATGCGATATTTTGCATCGGTATGTGACGGAGGTCAGGATGAAGATCAGGGGAGGCAGTGCATCGGACATCGGCAGTGTGAGAGAGGTCAATCAGGATGCCGTGTGCTACAGACATTTGAAACAGGGGAAAGAGACATTGGTGTTGTGTGTTGTAGGTGACGGCGTGGGGGGGCTTGAGCACGGCGAGATGGCTTCCTCTTTTCTGGTACGGCGCGCGGAGGAGTGGTTTGAGG
>JAIEKC010000547.1:0-2404 GCA_029064505.1 Acetatifactor sp. | reverse complement strand
AAGAATTAACAGGCCGTTAGAATGAAACGGTGGAAAAACAGGCGTGGATGCGGCAAAAATTGCCACAAGCGGCAAAATTGCCACAAGTGGCAATTGAAAGAAAGGAGAGGTACTATGGAACGATTAAGAGAATTGGACGAATTGCTGGAACTCCTTGACACAAAGCAGTATACAAAGCTGCGACAGTACCTTTCCGAACTGAACCATGCGGATGTGGCGTCGTTATTGGAGGAGATGGATGATGTTTCCACTCTGAAGACATTCCGCATTCTGCCAAAGGATATGGCGGCGGATGTCTTTTCTTATCTGGACATTGACGACCAGCAGTATATCCTGAATTCCCTGTCGGATAAGGAAGCGGCGGGCATCATAGACAATCTGATGGCGGATGATGTGGTGGACATGCTGGAGGAGATGCCGGCCAATGTGGTGAAGGGCATTCTCGCGATCGCCAGTCCGGAGACCAGAAGGGCTATTAATCATCTGCTCCGTTATCCTGAGGATTCGGCGGGCAGTATTATGACGGTGGAGTATGTGGACCTGAAAGAGACCCTCACTGTGGATGAGGCTATCGCCAAAATCCGCAGAGTGGGGCTGGACAGTGAGACCATTAATATCTGTTATGTGCTGGATGAGCAGAGAAAGCTGGTAGGGACAGTGGCGCTGCGCTATCTGCTGCTCAGTGACGGGGACGAGATCATCGGTGATATCATGCATGAAAATGTCATCTCGATCCATACCCTGACTGACCAGGAGGAGGCCGCCGGACAGTTCAAAAAATATGATTTCACGGCCATGCCGGTGGTGGACAATGAGAATCGTCTGGTGGGGATCATCACTGTGGATGATATCGTGGATATCATTGAGGAAGAGACCACGGAAGATATGGAGAAGATGGCGGCTATCGTACCCAGTGACAAGCCTTATATGAGAACTACCGTGATCGAGACCTTTAAGAAGAGGATCCCGTGGCTGTTGCTTCTCATGGTTTCCGCTGCCTTTACAGGAGCCATTATCACCTCTTTTGAGGAGGCGCTGAGCGTTTATGCGGCGTTGATCGCGTTTATTCCCATGTTGATGGATACCGGGGGAAATGCCGGCGGACAGGCGAGTGTGACAGTGATCCGCGGACTTTCGCTGGGAGAGATCGAGTATCGGGATGCTTTCCGGGTGGTGTGGAAGGAAGTGAGGGTGGCAACTCTATGCGGGGTGACGCTGGCAGCGGCAAATTTCGCCAAGCTGATGCTTTTTGACAGGGTTGGTATCAGCGTCGCGGCGGTGGTGTGTCTGACGCTGGTGGCCGCGGTGCTGCTGGCTATGCTGGTGGGATGTCTCCTGCCGATCGGTGCGAAGAAACTGGGGTTTGACCCGGCGGTTATGGCAAGTCCCTTTATCACTACTATCGTGGATGCGTTGTCATTGATCGTATATTTCAGAGTAGCGACTGTTATCCTTGGGATATGAGTCATTTTTCAGAGCCGGCTCCCGGGAAAGCATTTTAATGCATTTCAGGGGAAATACCTTAAAATTCGGAGGTAGTATAAAAATACTACCTCCTTTTTGGCGGGAAAGTATTGAAATAAAAGGTGTTCTCATATTACCATGATGTTATTCCCGAAATGCGCATTGGGGTATAGTCATGAACTTTGGACAGAAGTTGTTCCGCCGGCCGATGGTAACATAGGGCTGATGCGGGATTGGACAGGATTGGAATGGAGGAGTGTGGATGAAACGTGTATGGATGGGATTTAAGAAGAAAGAAAATTTGAAACTGGCAGGGATGTTGATTGCATTCTGTTTGTTTATCTGGTTCAATATCATTTCTACGGCGGGAGTATCCGGTTATCAACAGTATGTGGATCTGCCGACGCTGGGGAGCATGGTGCTTTTTACCATCATTGTATTATGGCTGAGCGGGGTGGGAAAAGATTTTCTGAACGGACTCCAGCTGGCGTTCTCGGATAAGAATGACTGTTCCAGAACCAAACTGCAAAGGGCGTGTAACGCCGTGAAATATACCAGGACACTGATATTTATGGAAGCAGTGTTCGAGATATTCATCTGTGTGACGGACTTACTGTATCATGTGGACTGGGGTGTTGACATTATGTTCGGTCCGGCCTTTGCGGTTACCATATTAAGCATAGTGTATGCATCCACAATAGCTGTGCTGTTGACGATATTTATCGCAAAGCTGGAAAATATGCTGGCTTCTTATATGGAGGAACCGGAGGCGGAGATTTCCGTGGAGGAAGCCCAGACGATCTATTTTAAGCTGAGGGCGATGGGATTGACGGACCGGGAAGCCGAGGTCGCCCGGCTGGTAAGCTGTGATATGACCAACAGGGAGATCGGTAAGATGCTCTATATTTCTGACACCACAGTGAAAAAGCATATTACTCAT
>JAIEKC010000546.1:0-1612 GCA_029064505.1 Acetatifactor sp. | reverse complement strand
TAACAGGACGGTGGAATGACGGAGCTTGCTATTCCCGACAGAGAAATAGGTTGGATATTTAAGGAGCAGATATAGGAATGGTTTAAAGGGGAGACTCAAAAGAATCTCAGGAAACTGGAAAGCTTTTGCAGAGCATTTGAGGAAAATGATGTTTCTGCCATTGAGGAGGGTTTTACGGCCTATCTGGGAAAAACCATCAGTATCCGCGATACAAATGTCCGGAAGGCCGGAAAGGAGAATTTTTATCATGGCATACTGCTGGGACTTTTCGGGTTCATGGATGGATGGATCGTCAGGTCCAATGCCGAGTCAGGGGAAGGGTATAGTGATATTATTGTGAAGGCCGAGGCCAGGGAAACGGGCATTGTTATCGAAATGAAATATGCGGAAAACGCCGCTTTCGAAGACGCGTGCAGGGCAGCAATGCGGCAGATCAGGGATAGAAACTATGAGGAATCACTTGTCAGGGACGGCATGAAGACAATTTACCGGTATGGTATTGCATGCTATCAGAAGCGCTGTAAAATCATATCGGGATAGATGCAGGACTCAAGTGCATCGGTGTACATTCCGCCGGGGCGGGAAGGATAAATATTGAGATCAGTGCTTGTCAGAGGCGGGCACAGAGGTGTGATCATGAGTACGGATTATAAGGATATGGGACTTACGCTGTTAAAAAAGGGACAAAAGGGCATTATACATGCCATATTCAGCCGTTTCGGGCTGATCATGCTGATGCTTGTCGTTCAGGTGTTCATTCTCTTTGGCATATTCCGGTGGTTTGCGGGATTCATACCTCATATTTTCGGGGGAACAGTGCTGTTTACCGTTATTATGGTGATCCGGCTGTTGAACAGCAGGCTCAATGCTTCATCCAAGGTTACCTGGCTCATCGTGATCATGCTCCTGCCTGTATTCGGCGTGCTGCTGTTCGGGTATACAAGGAGCGAGATCGGACACAGGGCCCTGAAAAAGTATTTCAACCGGGTCATCACAGGCACCAGAGAGAGCATACCCCAGTCGGGGGAAACCATGAAACGGCTGTCGGAGGAAGAGCCGGGTGTGGCCGCGCTGGCCCGCTATATGCGCAGGAGCGGCTGCCATCCGGTATATGAACATACGGCTGTGACCTTTTTCCCTCTGGGGGAGGACAAGTTTGAGGAGATGCTGAAGCAGCTGGAAGCGGCGGAGCACTTTATCTTCATGGAATATTTTATTGTGGATGAGGGATTGATGTGGGGCCGGGTTCTGGAGATCCTTGCAAAAAAAGCGGCGGAGGGCCTTGATGTTCGTGTCATGTATGACGGAACCTGCGAGTTTGCCCTGCTGCCCCGGGATTACCCGAAGCGTCTGCGGAAGCTGGGCATCAAATGCAAGGTGTTTGCACCGGTATCGCCCTTTATCTCCACCTACTATAATTACCGGGATCACAGGAAGATTCTGGTGATCGACGGACATACGGCTTTCAACGGAGGCGTGAACCTGGCGGATGAGTATATCAACCGGAAAGAGAAATTCGGACATTGGAAGGATACTGCCGTTATGCTGAAGGGCGAGGCAGTCAGAAGCTTTACTCTGATGTTCTTACAGATGTGGAGGATCGGTGAAAAGG
>JAIEKC010000545.1:0-3043 GCA_029064505.1 Acetatifactor sp. | reverse complement strand
CCTTGGTGATCTCGCCGCTTCGGATCTCTGTAGGGATCGTATTTGCATATGTCCAGTATCTTGCGCTGAATACGGAGTTTGTAGGCTGTGCAACGCTTGCTTCATTGGACTCCTTGATCAGGATTGCCGCAAGGGGATCTGCCTTTACCGCTTCGCTCTCACTCGCATTTATATTGGCAGGAATCTGTGCGGACAGTTCATAGCGCAGAACCTGATTCTCCTCATTGCCGAGGAAGGTTGCGAAAGCTACCGCTGCCGCCATATTCTGGGACTTTGCGTTCACACCGATACACTTGGAACCATAGAAGCCAAGCATCTGATAATCGGTTCCGTCAGGATTAAAGGTAGGAATAACCGCCATACCCAGATCATCACCCAGGATTCCCTTATACAGGTCGCAGTTCCAGGAACCGTCAAACCATGCGCCGAGTCTGTGATCTCCCACCAGCTCGGATACGGAGATCTCTCCGTCGTAAGCGCATTTCGGATTGTTGATCAGGTCGATCAGGTAATTGGTAACCGCAACGCCTGTAGCGTTATTCCAGTCAACTCCCGCGCTCAGATCACTTCCGTCCGCTCCGAAGATGCTCAGGCCCGCGCCATAGTAATAAGCGCCCAGTTTCCAACCGCCTGCGGACTCAAAATAGAAGTTATACACATTGTCCGCTGTCTCCTTCGCCATGATCTGCTCTAAGGATACAATATCCGACTCATCCAGGATGGTCTTGTCATAAAACATAAAGAAAGTATTATGGGTAAAAGGAATGGCATAAATCGCGTCGCCCACAGCCACTGTCGCGATAACGGATTCCGCATTTGTCTCTTTTACCATAGTCTCGGCTTCACCGCCAAGTCTTGCAATGGCTCCTGCTTCCACCAGAGAGGGAAGCTGATCGTTTGCAAACATGAATACATCCGCTGCCGCTCCCACATCCTTCAGGATGTTTTCCGCACATTTATCTTCTCCCACGATCTCCGTGGTCCAGGTAATGTTGTACTCAGGATGAGCCGCTGCAAAAGCCTGCTGCTGCTGTTCCATAATTCCGGTATCCACCTGATTCTGAGGGCAGTATACTTTCAAGGATACATCCGTAGTACCTGTAGTGCCCCCCCCATTTGATGAATTTCCACTGTCTGCCGTACCGCTGCCTGCCGCACCGCTGCCTGACGTACCGCTGTTTCCGCACCCGGTCATGGCGGCAACAACCATGGTAGCCGTTAAAAATGCAGCCAATAACTTCTTTCTCATAAGATTACCTCCTTAAAAGTTTTGTTAAGTTTCGTTATGCGGATATGGTAGCATAAAATTTTAAGAATTTCAATCCTGTTTTTATGCACTTTTTCTTGGTTCCACCTATATCTTATCTACTTTTGTGCAATCTGTACACCATTTCGAAATTTTTGCGAAACCGTTTCGCGAAACTTTTTCGAATCTTTTTTCGTTTTCTCTGTCCTCATACTCCGACGGATCACGGTTATTCTCCATCTTCAAACACCCCACGGCATCTGCCAATGATCATAATCGGTCCGGAACCTGCGTTCCGTAAAACGCAAAAGTTGACTCATGCATGGTCTGTAACAATGTAATGCCGTCAAATAGCGCTCCGATTCTACAAAGGCCGACAGCCAGCGCCATACATGCGACAGCCGCTTTCACACAGTGCCATGGCGCTCCCATGGCCGATGGGCATTCCGACCTGCAAAACAGGATAAAGAAGTTTCGCTGCTGTTCTTGTTTTCCATATTTTATACTGTTATAATTGACTTAAACAGAAAAATTATTTTTGTAAAATTTGACAAACTTTTAAGGAGTCTGACCATGGCTACGATCAATGATATTGCGGCAAAACTGGGTATATCCAAGAGCACTGTCTCCAAGGGACTGAATAATGCCGATGACGTGAGCGCCGAAACACGAAAGAAGATTCTTGAGACAGCGGTAGAACTGGGATATATCAATAAGCGGCAGCAGAAGAAGTCCAAAAAGCTCTGTATTCTGATAGAAAATATGGATTATAACACCCCGAATCAGTTTGGTCATGATATTGTTCTGGGCTTTAAGCAGATGGCAGAGCCCGAGGGCTGGACTGTGGATATCATTCCCATCAGCATAGACTTCCAAAAGATGACTCCTTATGACATTTTCATGATGCAGGGGGGATACTGCGCCTCCTTCATTCTGGGCATGTCTCTTCTGGATCCCTGGATGAAGGAGATGAACGCTTCCGGAGTGCCCACTGTCCTATATGACAATTATGTCAAAAACAACCCCAATATTGCGTCCGTGGGCTGTGACAGCCAGGAGGGATTCGAGCTTGCGGTGAAACATCTGATCCGGCTTGGGCATAAAAAAATAGGCCTGATATCAGGCCCCTTGGATTCCTATATCCTGAAAGCCAGATATCATGCCTATATCAACGCGCTGAGCAAATACGGTCTGGAAATAAACGAAGACTATATCGGTCTCGGTTATTATGTGGCCGAATCCACCAGGACTTATATTCCGAAGCTGATCGGGGAAGGGGTTACAGCCATCCTGTTTTCCCATGACGTCCGAGCCATCTCCGCCATCACGGAATGCAAGGACAGAGGGATACGGATTCCCGAAGATCTCAGCATCATCGGCTTTGACGATCTGCCCATGGCCTCTTACATCACGCCTCCCCTGACCACCATCCGTCAGGACCGGATCGCCTTGGGAAAGTGCGGATTTTACGCCCTGTCCTGTCTTCTGAATCAGGTGACCATAGGCTCGATCCTGCTTCGGGCCCCGCTGATCGTCAGAGGCTCCACGGGACCGGCGCCGGCAGGCGGTGGTTCCTACGGGAATCCTGTTTCTCCTTAAAGGAAAATGCCGGTATGGCAGACAAAATCGCATGATCTGTGTTCCCGTGTCAGCCTGTCACGTCACAATATTATTCAGCCAGACGCCCTTCTTCACCAGTATAAACCCGATCACGCATTTAATGATATCCAGCAGCTGGCAGCTCAGATACAGCGGCACCATGGGCAATCCGGTAAAACGGCTCAGCACATATGCCAC
>JAIEKC010000544.1:0-5357 GCA_029064505.1 Acetatifactor sp. | reverse complement strand
GTACCGGATTTTCCGCGATTGCATCGGATCATCCTGTTCCTTCTCTTCTTTGTCATTTCTGATATCCTTTCCAGACTGATCAGCGTCATTTGTCATGCCATTAGTTCTGCCACCTGATCTGCTCGCCATGAACAGGAGCATATCGCACCAGACTAATGTCATCCAGGTTCTCCCTGTGCATATCCACCGCTGTGATCTGATGATTGTCATAGGTAGTATAATAATAGATCCCCCTGTCCGCATTGCAGCAGCATGTGAAAATGGTAATCTCATATTTTCCGTCGCCGAGATCACAGCAGCCGCGCTGTTGGTCAACGGAACCCAGGATATGGAAAAACTGGCTGACACTCTCGGATTCCGAATCTCCGGAGACAGAATTCATCTTCACAAAGGCAGCCCTGGTAAAACGGGACTGGGAAGACAGATCTCCGGGAAGTCCCAGCGCTCCCATTCCCCGGCTGTAGACACTTAACTGCAGTTTATTGCAGAAGTGGTTCTGAGGCTCCTTCGGAGACAGGCTCATGAAATTGTTCAGCTGGAACATCTGCTCTTCAAAAGGCGGATTGTTGGTCAGGATCCCCACCGGATTATCGTACACCTTAACACCCTCCCTGACGGATTCCACCGTAACGGCCTCATCCCGGTCCGCAAGGATCCAGTGAAGTTCGGCCAGGGGCAGCTTATCGCTGAAAGGCACATTTGTAAGGTTTATTTTCTCCAGTAATACTCTTGCTTCCTTCACTGTGGCGCACTGTGACAGGATCCAGGGAATAAACTCAAACTGCGCCAGGTTATCCTTATCGGGCATTGGATTCTTAAAGTTCGCATTTCCCACAAAGTTCAGGCAGGCCATTCCAAGCCCCTTTTCATTGACCGCCTCGTGATAAAGCGGAAATTCCTCCTCCACATGAGCCATACCGATCATTGCATAATGCTTTGCCATGATCCCCATATTTCGGAAGCGGAAAGGATAATTGCGCGGCGTTATCGTAATCTCATCTCCATAGGAAAACTCATAGTCCAGTGTTCTTCCAAAATAAAAATCTTTTGTTTTATAGGTTGCTGCTGTACACATAAAATTCTCCTCCTGTTCCAAGACTGTTTTTCCAGCCATTCTTTTCTACCCATTATAATTTAACGATTCCCTACATAAAAGTATAACCAAAAGTCAAAATATATCACTTATATTTCGGGAAGTTACCGTCTGCTACGTTCGCAACAGTTAATAGTTAATAAGGAACGACTTTGGAAGTACTCCTCACGCTATTCCGGCAGATATCTCTGATACAGCTCCACATGATCACTGATGCAGGTCCAGACACTGTTCGAACCTGCGGTCACGCAAATGTATTCCCTTCCTGCATGATCTGTGCCAAGGCTTGCCGCACAGTTCTTAGACTGCACCACATACCCGGTCTTGGCACACAGCACTTCTCCATGAGTATCCCTGTCCTCGATCCTCCGCAGGAACCAGTTGGAAATATCAATTCCGTCGGGATGCTCCGCGGTTGGTGTGGTGACATAATGATGCTCCGAAAGTACCTGACGGCAGAATTCATTATCCGCGGCTTCTTTCAGGATCACCGCCATATCGTAAGGCGTACTGTAATGATCTTCGTCATACAGACCCACACAGTTGGTGAAATGGGTGGTTTCCGACAATCCCAGTTCCTCCAGCTTCCCGTTCATCATCTCCACAAATGCCTCCTGCGAACCTGCCGTATAGAATGCCAGCCCCAGAGCCGCATCCGCACCGGAATGCAGTGCCGTACCATAGAACAGATCTCTCAACGGTATCTCCTCGCCGATATCAAACCCCACATTGCTGCAATCATTCCGGAAGCTGTAATCCGTAATTTCAATAGTCATCGTGAAAGTGTCTTCCAGATCCGTAATATGCTCCGCCGCCACCAGAACCGTCAGTATCTTTGTCATGGAAGCCGGATTGATACGGCTCCATCCGTCCTTCTGTGCCAGAACCTCCCCGCTCTCCACATCGATCATAATGCCATACTCGCTGATAATGCTGTCGCCGAATCCTTCGGTATTCTCTGTGGCCTGCGCCTCAAATGCCGGTTTTTGGTCTTCCTGCCGCATCCCGCCTTCAAAGTTCCCGCCCGGCTGTATGACGCCATCGACCGCAGACAGATCTCCTATCCCTGATATATCCATTACAAAGTGATTCTGTGCCGATGCCGTTGCGGAATTATCCTCTCCGGGATTCTTTCCGTCTTCTCCAGATCGTACAGCCCTGACGACCCCCATGACCAAAAGAAAGACGCATACGACCGCTGCCACAGCCGCACCCGGCACACCATACCGAAACATCATTTCCCGACGACGTTTCTCCCGTTTCATTTCTTCTATTCTCTGTCTGCGCCTCTGCCGTCTTTCCCTTTCCCTTCTTTCCTCCTCAGGCGATTCCTCTTCCAGCCAGTCCTCTTTCGGGTGGATTTCCGACTGCCGCCCTTTCCTATTCTGATGTCCTGATTCCTCCGTATACATAAACTCCTCTTTATTTATTACAGACTCCCTCCGCCTTCCTGCCGCCACGCGGGAGCTCAGATCCTGTTTTCTCTTATTTTCTCCAGCAGATCTTTGAATCGCGCATATCGCTCATCGAATTGCTCATAAAAATTCCGCTCCGTTTCATATTCCGTCTGGTAAAAATTCACCAGGAGCGCCATATTGACCCGCTTTGCCAATGTTTCATTTTCACAGTTTCCCACTGCCGCTTCCACATCATTCAGCAAATAATGCCAGCGGCAGATGAACTCATGATTCTTCTCCTGCTGAGGCGTGTCTATCCACTTACTGACCTTTATTTTAGACCGGTTCCCCGCCGGACATTCATGAATCTGAAGTATATATTTGAAATCACCGTTCTCATAATATCTTCCCAGCGGAAACAGCCTGCAGATTCCCGGCCGGTATTCATGGATACTGCAGCGTCCCTGTGGATCCAGAAAAACACAGGCCTCCTCCCGTCCTGTCATTTTCAAATTGGGCAGAATGCAGCCGTCTGTCACGTTTAATTCTATCTTTTCCTCTTCCAGCAGAGCATGAAATCCCTTCCCTGTCCCCGCTTCCAGTCTGTACAGATCAAAGGGGTCCAGAATAACAGAATTCCCCATACCGCGGCAGCAGTCGGAACAGCCTCTGCACCCGTGGCAATCCGCCCTCACCATATCATTGCCGGCATAGAACCGCCCATCTGAAATTTCTTCAAGACTGATGTTCCTTTTCAAGATCCTGCTCCTCCATACACTTCCGGAATCTCCGTATCCCTTTTACAGACTCCCGGAGTCTCCGGCCCGCTTTACACCTTCTCAGAACCAAACGTTTCCGCCAGGATCTGATATTCCTCTTCCGTTATGGGAATGATCCCGCCGTGCCGCTTTCTGGTGGCATCCATGTCAAACTCGCTGTCATCCAGTATTCTGAATTCGCCGTCGGCAAGTTTGTCCGTCACCAGGGGCAGATATCCTTTTTTCGCGGCAAAGCGGTCTACGATAAGGCACCATTCCTTCCTGTCATTAAACTGGAAGATCTCCGGACCCTCCACTCCATACAGGTCGCTCAGTGTTGCCGATCTTATCTCCGTGAAGTCCTCCGGATGCAGCGTTTTACTGAAATCAATACAGATCGTCTTCACCGTCTCGTCCTTGGTATAACGGTAATAGCCCTCTTCTGCCTGAATGATCGTGCTGTCGATCACATGATTTTCTTTTTCCAGAAAGACAAAGGGTTCTGTGAAATCCTCAAAATCCGTGGTGTAGGCCGCGTAGATTTTCTGTTTTCCTTCCACCATGGATGCCCAGAATACAAGCACTGCATCCCGCTCTTTGTCATAGATGGCCTCAGGCGCCCAGACACAGCCTGCGCCTTCCACGCCTATGGTGTGGGCCCTGGGACCCTGCCAGTTCACAAGATCCTCCGATCTCCACACAAGGATATCCCTGCTTCCTCCATACTGGGCTGTCTCCCAGCCCTTGCCCGCCTCTATCCTCAAATCTGTGGCGATCAGATAGAACATACCCGGCGTGCGGATCAGGAAGGGATCTCTGGCGCCTTTCTCTCCAATCCCGCTTCTTAACACCGGCCGGCCTTCCATCAGATCCCTCCAGTGCAGCCCGTCGCGGCTCAGGGAGAAGTAGATCTGTTCTCCGTCCTTCTGTTCTCCCGTAAAATGTACAAACAAATACCCTGTATATGTCATTTACCGTTTCATCCTTTCCTTCTGCTGATATTATTCTCTGCTCTTTATATCATTTTCCCTTTTTCTCCATGATCGCCTTAAGGCTTTCCGTATACGGTGCCCGCGCGATCCCATACTCCGTCACAATACCGGAAATAAGCTCATGCTCCGTCACGTCGAAGGCAGGATTATACACCTTTATGCCTTCCGGTGCCATTCTCTCCTTATACCACATCTCCGTCACCTCATGAGCCGGCCGCTCTTCAATTCTGATCTCCGCACCGGCAGGCGTCTCCATATCAATGGTGGAGGTAGGCGCACAGACATACACGGGCACACCATAGTGCTTTGCCACCGTAGCCACCACAGAAGTTCCTATTTTATTGGCTGTATCCCCATTTGCAGCCACCCTGTCGCAGCCCACGAACACAGCCTGCACCAGACCTTTGGACATGACATTTGCGGACATGTTGTCACAGATCAAAGTCACATCCACCCCCGATGAGTGAAGTTCAAAGGCTGTCAGCCTGGCGCCCTGTAAAAGGGGTCTGGTTTCATCTGCATAGACATGAAAACCATAACCTTTTTCCTGTCCCAGATAAATCGGTGCCGTTGCCGTACCATATTTTACCGCTGCAAGTTTGCCCGCGTTACAGTGAGTCAGTATCCCGTCCCCGGGCTTCACCAGACTCAGGCCGTTCTCGCCGATCTTACGGCAGACCTGAATATCCTCATCCCGTATCTTTAAGGCTTCTCTGTGCAGGATTTCCTTCACTTCCGCAATCGGCCTTTGCTCATCTTTTCCCGCTTTCAGCAGAACTGCTTCCATACGCTTCAACGCCCAGGAAAGATTCACTGCCGTAGGTCTGGAGGAATCCAGATATTCCTTATATTCATGGAATTTATCATAGAAATCGCCGAAGTCTTCCGTATCGATCCGCTTGGACAATATATAGATCCCCATGGCCGCAGTGACGCCGATGGCAGGCGCCCCCCGCACCTTCAGCAGATAAATGGCATCCCACAATTCCTGTGCCGTCTTCAATGCTATCAGCTCCGTCCTGCCGGGAAGCAGAGTCTGGTCGATAATGACCACTGAATAATTTTAATCATACAAAGATACAGTATCGTATTTAATAAGTCTATTATACACATCTGA
>JAIEKC010000543.1:0-2612 GCA_029064505.1 Acetatifactor sp. | reverse complement strand
GTATTATGTCTGGCAGAAACCTTTTCGAATGAGGAACTGTTTACAAAAGGCGTATACAAATGGGTCGGCGGAAGTACGCTGGGCTCCTATTTTATCAGCAACACATCCAGCCACTATGACTGGGCTATGAAAAAGCTGAAAGCCCATATGAAAAAATGCCGGGAGAAATATACGGATGATAAGGCGGAAGATTCAGAATTTTGACCCGGCCCAGATCTGCCGGTCGGGCCAGTGTTTTCGTATGAAGGAAAAAACGGACAGACTCTACAGCGTGATCGCTGGGAGGCATTATCTGGAACTGGAGAAGCAGGGAGAGGAATGTATCTTTTACTGCGAGGAGGCGGAATTCCGCGATTTCTGGGAAGGATACTTTGACCTGGAAAGCGATTATGCCGCTTATATAGAGAGGATCGACCCGGATGACAGTTATCTGAAAAATGCCGCGGAGTCCGGCAGCGGTATCAGGATCCTGCGGCAGGATCTGTGGGAAATGATCGTTTCCTTTCTGATCTCGCAACAGAACAATATTGTAAGGATCCGCCGCTGTATTGAAAATATCTGTGAGGGGTATGGGGAAAGGCAGGTCAATGACCATGGAGAGACATATTATGCCTTTCCCCTGCCGGAGGCGCTGGCAGAACTGGAGGAGGATGCATTGATGGAATGCAATCTGGGGTATCGCAGTAAATATGTAGTGCGGACCGCAAAAAGCGTTGCCGGCGGAGAATTTGATCTGGAGGCGGTCAGGAAGCTTCCTTACAGGGAGGCGCGGGAGGAACTGCTGAAACTGTTCGGAGTGGGCAGGAAGGTGGCGGACTGCATCTGCCTTTTTGCGTTGCATTCATTGGAGGCGTTTCCGGTGGATACGCATATCGATCAGGCATTGCAGGCCCACTATGAGCAGGGATTTCCCATGGATCGATATCAGGGATTTCAGGGGGTACTGCAGCAGTACATATTTTACGGTGAAATAAACTGAACCAGAGCATTTTTCAGGCACATTCCGGGAAGGCTTTTCCTTAAGAATTCCTAAAGAATTGCATAAGGCTCCCTGAATATTGATTCTGGTTCTTGAAATTCCCGGATAAAAGGAGTAGGCTGTATTTGGCGGCCTGATCTGCCATTACGGATCGTGAGCGGGAAAGCTGCAGCCGGAAAACGGTACAGAGACGGAACCGGAATGAAAGGAAAGAAAGAATATGGTATTGTTGTTGGTCTTAATTCTATGTCTGCTGTTTTTGGCGGCGTTGTATCTCTATATGATCATGCCCAGGATGTTTGGAAAACCTGACACGTCTTCCTATCGGAAATGGCTCTATGCCCACCGGGGATTACATAATAACAATTCGGAAGCTCCGGAGAACTCTCTGGAGGCATTCCGCAGGGCAGTGGAGGGCGGCTTCGGCATTGAAATGGACGTGCAGCTGTCAAAGGACGGTATTCCGGTGGTTTTTCATGATTTTACATTAAAAAGGGTCTGCGGCGTGGAGGGAAGAGTATGCGATCATACCTGTCAGGAGCTTCAGGAGTTCAGGCTTTGCGGAACGGAGCAGCGTATTCCCCGGTTTCAGGAAGTGTTGGAACTGGTGGACGGTAAGGTTCCCCTGATCGTGGAGCTGAAGCTGCCGGGAATGGATACTTCCGTCTGCCCGGCGGCGGACAGGCTGTTGTCGGAATACAGGGGAATGTACTGTATCGAATCCTTTCATCCCCTTGCGGTGCGCTGGTACAGAAAGAACCGCAGGGAGATCGTGCGGGGGCAGCTGTCGGAAGCCTTCTTGAAAGAAGGGGAATTTCGCGGACCGGTGTGCTTCCTGCTGCAGAATCTTCTGTTCAACTGGGTGGGGAAACCGGATTTCGTAGCATATAATCACAAGTATCCCAAGGTGTTTTCCCGCAGGTTCTGCCGCAGATTTTACCATAATACGGCGGTGGCCTGGACGATCAGGTCGCCCAGAGAACTGGAAAAAGCCAGAAAGTATTTTGACATCTGTATTTTTGACAGCTTTGTTCCGGAGAAGTGAGTGGTATGGCCTGTTTACCGATGCAGGTTACGGTATTTTTCAATAGGCAGGGACATTGCCTGCGGCGGAAGGGAGCGGATCACTGGAAAGGCAGCCCGAAACAGAAGAAACAGAACGGGAAATGTAAATTTTTCTAATCCTGAAACAGGCAATGATCGTCCGGTGACAGTGTAAGTGTGGAATTTTTAAAATGTAAGCAATTACAATATTACTGCCATTGTGCAAACTGTAGCAGGCAGAAAATTTATAGTTGGCATATTGCACGAAATTCCAATCTTTGTCAGAAGATTGTCAGATTCGGCTTGCTATTCCTCCGGTGAATTGTTAAAATATGCACATAATAAATTATTTTTATTTTATTGTTCCAAGACAGCCGTTTTCGACTGTCTAAAATCATGTCAGCTGTTAAGAACCAGTTATAATGGCATTTTTGTGCATAGTGTTAGTACACTGGCACGTTCCCATTTCGCCGAATGACTTGTCTGAATTTCCATCTGCCGAGAGCTTTAGTTCTTTGGTGGCCTCACTCAACGATGCCACCGCATCGCCTCGTTCAGCCGCCTTGCAGGCTGAAAATTCATTCTGCGT
>JAIEKC010000542.1:0-3589 GCA_029064505.1 Acetatifactor sp. | reverse complement strand
AGATAATACTATTCCACCCCATGGCCTGCCAGATATCCGTGCCCACATATATGGTGCGGAATGCTTCGGGAATCTGCAGCCAGGAATTCGTACTGCTCACTCCCAGAAGTTGAAACAGATTATTGAAAAGTCCATCGCTGAGACAGAACTGTCTCACCATACCGCAGACCACCACAAGAGAGATAAAGTGAGGCATATAACTCACTGTCTGTACCACCCTACGGCACTTATTAAATCTGATCTCGTTCAAAAGTAATGCCAGCATAACCGGAGCCGGAAAGCTGAAAATAATAGAATACAGACTGATCAGCAAAGTATTTTTCAGGATTCTTCCGAAAAAGGGATTGGAAAAGAACTCCACAAAGTTACCAAATCCCCCGCTGTCCGCCCAGGGACTTTTCCACATTCCCAGCATGGGCTTATAGTCCTTGAACGCAATAATGATTCCCGACATGGGAACATAAGAAAACAATATGTAAAAAGCCACCACCGGAAGCACCATCAGATAAAGCATCTTGTTCCTGTGGAAGTCCTTTGCGAGAATGTACTTTCGGCTTTTCGGCTGTATGTTTTTCTCTTTCATTCCTTAAACCTCCTCACATAATAATCTCTAAAAGCGGCAGACAGGCTCAAACCCGGCTACCGCCCTTTTCGCTGCTACCGCTTTGTTTTGTTATTGTTCACAGCGCCTTTATTTTTTCAACTCTTCCACCCTCTGAAGATAATTGTCATAGGCTTCCTGCTTTGCCGCAAGAACCTTATCGATCTCCATACCCTGAATGGTCTTTACAAGGGTATCCCATTCGGAAATATCCGAGGAACCAACTATGTACTTCAAGATCATTTCCTGGCAGTAATCGTCCACATTTCCCCAGTTCTTTCCGATAATATCCTGCTGTTCCGCTGTATAAGGCACAGTTGGCAGTACATATTCATCCATGTGAGCCGTCCATACATCGATCCACTCTTTCTGTTCGTCCGTATAGGCAAGTGAAATATCCAGTGAAACACCTGCTCTGTTCCGGTTCTGGGCAATCTCATCTCTGGCGCTGTTGGCCACAGGAGTCTCCTCATTGTGAAGGATCAGATCCGTGAGCTGTACTTCGCCGTTTACGACCTCATAGGTTACCCCTTCGATCCCATAATTCATGGTCATCAGGCCTTCCTCAGAGAATCTCCAGTCCAGATAACGGCATGCGGCCTCGATATCAGGGCAGGTGGTACTCACGGCATAACACATACCGCCATCGTAATGCTGAATGGACTGCTGTGCAAATTCCGGTTCGTCCCCCTTATTCATAACCAGTGACTCCAATGCCAGGACCTCATATCCGGTTCCCTCATTGGCGCTGAGACAGTTCTGGATATTGCTGGACTGCTGTATGCTGACTCCCGCTTCACCGTTGGAGAATTTCGCCTGTACGGTGGATTTGTCAACACTCGCAAAATCAGGGTCAAGAAGACCTTCCTTATACCACTGGGCAAGTGTGGCAATAAATTCCCTGTATTCCTCTGTCAGAGGTCCGAACTGTACCTTTCCGTCCAAAATATACTCCTGATAGGTTGTTTTCCAGGGACTGCTTAAAGGATTGGCGCTTCCCTGCTGGAATAACCATCTGGCTTCAAAGGTCAGAGGAGATTTACAGTTATACTTCTCCTTAAAAGCCACCAGCACATCATGCATCTCATCTATAGTCGTAGGCGCTTCCAGATTCAGCTCATCCAGCCAGTCCTTGCGGATGACCAGCCCCATCTCCGGTATGGGGTTCGCCTTGATAAAGGGAGCAAATCCCAGCTTTCCGTCGGGAGTAAGCACCTGAGCCGCAATTTCAGGATTCTCATCCAGATAATTCAGCAGATTAGGAATACAGTCCGTATACTCCATCATGTCCACAATGTAGCCTTCCTCAATGGCTGCAGCCGCGCCGCCTGTATAGGCATTCCAGGGCGCATTGATAATATCGGGAAGTTCCCCGCTTGCCAGCATCAGAAGGAACTGCTCGGACATAGTGGTAGAGCCTGCCGCCCCTCCTATATCCGTAAGGCTGACGCCCGTCATATCTCTCATCACTTTATGGATATAGATATCCTTTGCCCATGCGGGATGTTCGTTGTCATCATAATAATCCGTTCCGCCGCTGCCACTGCCGTTAAAGGTAAATGTGACAGGTTCCATGGGATATGTAAAGTCATCTGCCGGAGCGGCTGCTTCACCGCTTCCGGATGCCTCGCTTCCTTCGGATCCGGATGTCTCACTGCTGCCCGCAGCGCTGTTTTCGGTGCCCCCAGTCTGACTCTGGGAATCTCCCTGCTCCGAATTACCGCAGGCAGCCATTGACAGAATCATTCCTCCCGCAAGCAGAAGGGATATTAATTTTTTCTTCAAGATTCATTCCTCCCTGTTTGTAGATTGTTGATAATATTACTTGAAAAAAGTATATCCGGCCGAATATCTTGTGCATATTATTCTATTCTATAGGCCATTCCATAGCAATCATCAATATTTATTCGCCATATTTAATTTCGGTTTTGGTCATTATATACAAAAACGAAATACAGGGAAAAGCTTTGATATAAGAGAACATTTGTGCTGTCTGCCACATATATGCAAAAATCGACCGTTGCTTATCTCATGCAATGGATGTCCCGCAATACAGCAGGCATTCTCCTTTACTTTGACATTTTCTTTATCATTTATCTTCTGATCCGGCTTTCACAGTATCAGACCATGAAAAAGAAGATCAAACAGATAAATCATAAAATACAGGAAGGGAATTGAATTTTTGCTGTTTCCATACCTTGACAATCTCACCTTAAAAAAATAAAATATAACTGTATTATTCCACTGCTCAAAGTATGCAGCTCAATCTGAATTACTTTATACAAGTCCTTCTGATGTGTTATTGGGGAGTAAGTGCCATGCAAAATATAAAGCTGACAGAATTGATCGATCCCGAGATCCTGCAAAAGATGCAGGACAGCCTCTCCGGTTATATCGGAATGGCCAGTCTGATCGCGGATGAAGACGGTATTCCTGTTACCACCGGCAGCGGTTTTACCGACTTTTGCATGAATCTTACCAGAAAATCCGCATTAGGATGCTCACGCTGCGAGGAATGTGACAAACAGGGGGCATTGAAGACTCTCGAGAACGGAAAGCCTTCCGTGTATCACTGCCATGCCGGGCTGGTGGACTATGCCGCTCCCATTATGCTGGAGAACACCTTTATCGGTTGTATCATAGGCGGACAGATTCTGACCGATCCTCTGGAGGAAAATAGCTTCCGACGAATGGCACGGGAGCTTTCCGTTGATGAAGACGACTATGTGGAAGCTGCGAAAAAGGTTCCTTACCGGGAAATTGCAGAAGTGGAGCGCGCCGCCGAATTTTTATCGGAAATCGCGTCTACCCTGTCGATCATGGCATACCAAAATTATCTTGCTCTCCAGAACAGTAGGAAACTGGAGCGTGCAGCCCACTCCCAGACCGCATTCATCATCGATATGAATGCCAATATCCAGCGGGATATGACACACTGGATCGAATCCGCGAAAAATGCCATATACAACCAGGACTACACTTCCATGT
>JAIEKC010000541.1:0-1457 GCA_029064505.1 Acetatifactor sp. | reverse complement strand
TTCATGCTATTTTTATGCCAGTTCTTATTGAATTTTCAAGGTGCATAGGCACTTATTCAAGTGCGAAGTTTGAGTTAGTAAAAAGGTAACTGTTCAGAATCAAATCGGAAAATATAATGTGGTTCCTTGATGTTTGGATCCTACTTAACAAATTACCCTGAGAGTATTTGCTCAAATGAGGATCTTCAAATGCAGTTATTCGAATGCGGATTTTTAAATGCAGGTACTAAAATGAATATTATCGGTTAAAATGCCCGGTTCTGAACAGTTACATAAAAAAGAGGAAGTGGAAATATGGAGCTTTTGAAGATAACACAAGAATTTGCGGAAAAGGAGAAACTGTATGCGTTGAATGATGAAGCATTCCCTAAGGAGGAGAGAATACCATCGGATAAGCTGCTCACACTCCTTCAGGAGCTTGGTTGTGACGCATGGGCGTTTTACGAAGGAGACTTCGTAGGCTTTGCCGTTCTGTTGACAGACCAGGAGCTTCAGATGGCTTACTTAAGCTATTTTGCAATTGATGGGGCCTGCCGCTCCAGGGGATACGGCGCAACAGCGCTGGAGAAATTGGCGGAAGTCTATGAGGGATATCAGATTGTGCTGGATATGGAGCGGATGGAAGAAAGTGCGGACAATTACGCCCAGAGACTGCGGAGACTTGCATTTTATGAACGGAATGGATACCGAAGGGCAAAAGTAGGATTCAGATACTATAAAATGGATCTGGAAATCATGTGCAGTCAGGGGAAATTCCGGGAGCAGGATTTTCGGAAGCTGATCGGAAGAATCAGGCTGCCCGGTTTTATCCCTGAACTGTATCCGTTGGAAGGCTGAAGCTTTTGTCAGCCTTTCTCCACTGCGGTGTGGTGAGTCTTATTTACGGTTCTTTCCCGGGGAATGTCTTATGTCCTTCTTTGCAGTCATACTCAAGAAATGCGTGCGAGCCTTCTTCGTTTTTTTTCGGAGAATGTCTGATTATTTTCCTTGCGTCATGTTCAAGAAATGCGTGCGAGCCTTATTCGCTTCCCGGGGAATATCCGATGCCATTCTTCGCAGCCGCATCCGGAAAATGCAGCGAGGCTTCTTCTTCGTCCTTTCCCAAGAAAGGGCAACTCACAATTCGCTGTCCTGTCCCGGGAAAGGCGCACTCACTTTTGGCGGTTCTGTTCAAAGAAATGGTCGATCTCTTCCTTTACGGTCTTCGGCGGCAGCGCCTTTGACAGATATCTTTCCGGTTTGAGGGCAATCACCTTACGGATGCTCTCTCTGTCCACCCGGCTGGTCAGGAAGATCACCGGGATATCCGTTAAATCCTTTTCGGAACGGAGCATTTCCAGAAACTGACTTCCGTTGCAGACAGGCATCTCATAATCCAGCAGTACCAGGTCCGGCCGCACAAGTGTGATGTTTCTGAAGGCGGACAGGCCTGATTTCGCCGTGATCACTTCATAATC
>JAIEKC010000540.1:0-4621 GCA_029064505.1 Acetatifactor sp. | reverse complement strand
GGCCGGCACACAGGAGTCGATAGAGTATCAGGATATCATGGGACTGACACAGATCATCACAGCCGGCGAGGTGGCAAAGATATTAGAGGAACATGTAATCAAAATGACCCGGATGGTGGCGGAATGCATCAAGGAATTAAATGGTGATAAATCTGTCAGCGCTGTGTTCGTGGTGGGGGGCGGCGGCATGATCCCCGGCTATACGGAGCATCTTGCGAAGGAGCTTGAGATTGTAAAAGAGCGTGTGGCTATCCGCGGCCAGGAAGTCATGCAGAACATTCAGTTCGAGGTTGAAAATCCCCGCAGGGACGCTATGATGGTGACTCCCATCGGCATCTGTCTGAGCTATTATGAACAGAGTAATAATTTTATATTTGTACAGTTTAATGATAACCATATCAAGCTGTATGACAACGGCAAACTGTCCATTGCCGACGCTGCGGTGCAGGCGCAGTTTTCCAATGAGGATCTCTTCCCCAAGAGGGGAACGCCCCTGAACTTTACCGTAAACGGAAAGAGCAGGATCATCCGGGGCGAGCAGGGCGAGACTGCGGTCATTCGGCTGAACGGAAATTTTGTGGATCTCTATGCCCAGGTACATAACGGAGATATGGTGGAAGTGACGCCTTCTACCGCAGGGGTGCCGGCGGCCATGGAACTGGGAAGACTGCCGGAATTATCGGAGCAGATCCACGTCGTTGTCAACGGGACGAAGATCAGTCTTCCCAAGACTGCTTCCGTCAATGGCAATACGGAAAACGAATATTATCAGATCAGGGAGAAGGATGATATTCAGGTGCGGAACTGCTATACCGTAAAGGAAATCGCCGGGTTTATGGATGTGCCCTTAGGGGGAAAGATCCTGGTCAATGATATTCCCGCAAAACCGGATACGAAGGTCTATGAGAATTTTACTCTGGAGTGGGATGTCAATGCAGTGCTTACCTATGCGGATCTGGAGGAGGAGACAGAGGAAGAACTGGAAAAGCGTCGTGTGGCCAGGGAAGCGGCGGCGGCAGCAGCCGCAGCCGAGGCGGAACAGAACTTTATCAACGCCATCAATAATATCAGCGGTATTCCTGATCCGGTGCCATTGGTTTCACCTGAAATGCCGGTCGGCGCAGGACTGCAGGGATATACCGGAGCACCGGGCACTGTGGGTGCCCAGGGAATGGCCGGTGCGCCGGGTTTTGCAGGCGGACAGGGAATGGCAGGGGGCTCAGGCCTTGGCGGAGTGTCCGGTACCGCGGCATCTTATGCGTACGGCGGACAGGCGGCAAACGCTTCCGGGGAAGTCCTGAAGGTGATACAGGAGGAGAATGCGGGCGGCGGGATCGGGGCGGTGACCGTATATGTCAATAAGCAGCCTGTGGTAATGACGGGCAAAGAAAGCTATGTCTTTGTGGATGTGTTCTCCTTTATCGATTTTGACCTGAGCGCTTCCGCAGGACGTGCCATTGTGACTAAGATAAACGGAAGGCGTGCGGAATATATGGAGCCTTTAAAGAACGGTGATATCATAGACATTTACTGGGAAAAAATTTAAAACATCAGAATCTGCAGAAATACCGCCTGTACGGCGGAATTGGGAATGGTTGAAAGAATTCACGTCAACCTGTATATTTGAGCTTATTCCCGCATGGGAAGAGCGTGGATGGAAAGGCACGGGTATATTAATGAGGTTATGCAGTATAGCGAGCGGGAGCAGCGGAAATTGTGTCTATGTCGGTTCCGAGGCCACTCACTTGCTGGTGGATACGGGGATCAGTGGAAAAAGAGTGGAGCAGGGATTAAAGGGGATCGATCTTTCCCCGAAGGATCTGGACGGCATTCTGATCACCCATGAACACGCCGACCACATCAGTGGTCTGGGCGTGATCACAAGGAAATATGAGATTCCGGTCTACGCCACGGAGGGGACTATTCGGGCAATGTTTGATGGCGGAAGTCTTGGAAAGGTGGAGGAATCCTTATTTCATCCCATAAAGGAGGATGAAAAGTTTATTTTAAAGGATCTCACCATCAATCCCATGCATATTTCCCATGACGCGGCGCAGCCGGTTGCATACCGGATATCCTACGGAAATAAGAAGGTAGGAATCTGCACGGATCTGGGAGTATACAATGATTATACGGTGGAGTCTCTGAAGGGCATGGACGCCATTCTTCTGGAAGCAAACCATGATGTGAATATGCTTCAGGTGGGTCCTTATCCCTATTATCTGAAGCAGAGGATCCTGGGGGAGAGAGGACATCTGTCCAATGAGAATTCAGGAAGGCTCCTCTGTCGGATATTGCATGACAGATTAAAGACGATCCTTCTGGGGCATCTGAGCAAGGAAAATAATCTGCCCGAGCTTGCCTATGAGTCTGTCCGCATGGAGATCAATATGGACAAGAATCCTTACAGGGCAGGAGATTTTGATATCCGGGTGGCAAAGCGCAGCGAGGTGTCGCCGGTGGTTTTTGTGTGAGGAAGAAAGCTGCCGGGATGACCTGATAACGGATAGAGGAGCTTCCATTGGCAGAGCTTTGGAGAGATGAACGATGTGGGGAATCTGTTTTGATACGCTGATATGTGATGGAAAGCTGTACCAGAGAGCCGTTGAATATGAAGTCTTACCGGACAAAGGCACGGCATATATATTAAAGCCTGTGAGCGGTATTATGATATTTGTTGAGAAAATAGAACCTGTGGACAGACCGCCTGCTTTTGTCTATGGTGAAAAAGTTTCTCCTGTCAGTCATTCTGATTGGAAGGGCAGCATCAGAGACATTATCTGGCATTTTAAGGATAACGACTACAATTATTATATTTCTGTGGGCGGCAGAAAAAAGAGCAGACGGTACTATTCGGCTGATTTACGCAGGTTTCCCGTTTAGAGCCCACAGTCTTCAGGCATTCTGCAGCAGAGTGATAAAGTGCTGTGTACTTTGCAGAGCATTATGAAACATACAGTGTTTTCAAACACGCTCTGGGGTGGTTCTGAATGGTTACAGTATAATTATTAAAGTGCGCGGAATGCGCAGGATAGGAGAATCAGATGAAAAGAACGATCATTACAGTAGTTGGAAAGGATACCGTGGGTATCATCGCAAGGGTATGTGCTTATCTGGCGGAGAACGGCATCAATATTCTGGATATTTCCCAGACCATTGTGCAGGGGTATTTTAATATGATGATGATAGTGGATACGAACGGCTGCGATAAGCCCTTTGGCGACATGGCGGATGAGATGGCGGCGCTGGGCGAGGAGATCGGCGTGGTGATCAAGTGCCAGAAGGAAGAGATCTTTGACAAGATGCATCGTATCTGAAAAGTTTGTCAATATGTATTATGCATTTCTTTGTACTTTACATTTGATCGCGCAGTCAATTGGTTATCTGTGAAATATGTCTGAACAGATGCTTTTGATATTGGATAATTGCCGGAATGGGGCACTTTCACACCGGGAGGAGTGTAAAAATGATCAATTTATATGAAGTAACGGAAACAAATAAGATGATCGAGGAGGAGAACCTGGATGTGAGGACCATCACTCTGGGGATCAGTCTCCTGGATTGTATGGATTCTGATCTGGAGAAGCTGAATCAGAAGATTTATACGAAGATATACGAGTCGTCCAAAGACCTGGTGAAGACGGGGGAAGAGATTTCCAGAGAGTTCGGGATTCCCATTGTAAACAAGAGGATTTCCGTGACGCCCATCGCTCTGGTGGGCGGCGCCGCCTGTAGGTCCGTGGAGGATTTTGCCTCCATTGCAAAGACGCTGGACAGGGCGGCGGCAGAAGCGGGAGTGAATTTTATCGGCGGTTATTCCGCTTTGGTCAGCAAGGGGATGACATCTGCCGACGAACTGCTCATTCGTTCCATCCCTCTGGCTTTGTCCACTACGGAGAGAGTGTGCAGCTCCGTGAACCTGGGTTCCACGAAGACGGGCATCAATATGGACGCGGTGAAGCTTATGGGCGAGATTATCAGATCCACCGCGGAGTATACGAAGGAAGAGGATTCTCTGGGCTGTGCAAAGCTGGTGGTATTCTGCAATGCTCCGGATGACAATCCCTTTATGGCGGGAGCTTTCCATGGAGTCACCGAGGCGGATAAGATCATCAATGTGGGCGTCAGCGGCCCCGGCGTGGTGAAGACAGCCCTGGAGAAGGTGCGGGGCGAGAATTTTGAAGTACTGTGTGAGACCATAAAGAAGACGGCATTCAAGGTGACCAGAGTGGGGCAGCTTGTGGCCAAGGAAGCCTCCAAGATGTTGAATGTGCCTTTCGGAATCGTGGATCTGTCCCTTGCGCCCACTCCCGCTATCGGGGACAGTGTGGCGGACATTCTGTGCGAGATCGGTCTGGAATATGCGGGAGCGCCGGGAACCACGGCAGCCCTTGCCCTGCTCAATGACCAGGTAAAGAAGGGCGGCGTCATGGCTTCTTCTTACGTGGGAGGATTGAGCGGAGCGTTTATTCCCGTCAGCGAGGATCAGGGTATGATCGACGCGGTGCGGGCGGGGGCGCTTACTCTGGAGAAGCTGGAGGCCATGACATGTGTCTGTTCCGTGGGTCTGGATATGATCGCCATACCCGGGGATACCAAAGCGACTACCATCTCCGGTATT
>JAIEKC010000054.1:0-3543 GCA_029064505.1 Acetatifactor sp. | reverse complement strand
ACCCTGGACCGGAACAAGGGATTGGTGCTGACGGAATTCAGCCGCAATTAGTACCGGTACTCCGTCCGGTCATCGGGAACAGGGAGACGGGAAATTGGTTATATGAAGAAAAAGGTGTGGATTTTTTCGGCGGGTCTGCTGCTGAGTGCGGTGTTTTGCAGCTGCGCGGAAGGAGACCTTCTGGAAGAGGTGCCCAAAGATTATGCCATAGCCGCAGCGGAGGCCCCAAAGGAAAGAGGACAGAGAGAGACGACCGTTTCCGACGGCTCACCGGAGGAGCAGGAAGCCGTCTTTTCCTTTCTGGATGAGAGGGCTTCCGTGTATGCATACAACAGTCTGACCGATCTGGAACGGATCTGGTACCGCGATATGGAAGAGATACTGGGAACTTTCGGGGCGGAGAAGAAGCTCTCCAGAGCCTGTCTGGAGAGCGGCCTGGGCGAGTCGGATATCGACAGGATCTTCCAGTGTGTCCTGAACGATCATCCGGAGCTTTTCTATGTGGAAGGCTATTCCTATGTGAAATATACCCGGGGCGCAAAGATCACTTCCATTGTGTTTTCCGGCAGCTATACCATGGACTTTGACACGGCAGTGGAACGCAAGGCCGAAATCGAGGCTGCGGCGGACGAAATCCTTGCGCAGGTGGATGAGGATGCCTCCGATTACGATAAAGTAAAATATGTCTACGAGACACTGATACGGGATACGGAATATCAGCTGAATGCTCCGGACAACCAGAATATTTATTCTGTGTTCATCAATCACACCTCCGTCTGTCAGGGGTATGCCAAGGCTACCCAGTACCTGCTGGACAGGCTGGGGATCGATTGCAGCCTGGTGCTGGGAACTGTGGACACGGGAGAGGTACACGCATGGAATCTGGTGAAGATAGACGGCAGCTATTATTATGTGGATACCACGTGGGGGGACGCCTCTTACCAGGTTAACGGCGGTGGGGAGGAAACATCGGACTATTGTCTGCCGGAGATCAATTATGACTATCTCTGTGTCACTACCGCGGAACTGCTCCGGACCCACACCTTGAGCGATCAGCTTCCCATGCCCGTCTGCGATTCTACGGAGAACAATTATTATGTCCGGGAGGGAGCGCTGTTCATGGAGTATGACAGGGAGCAGATGAAGGAATTGTTCCGGAAGGCCCGGGAACAGGGAAGGAAGGATGTAACCGTAAAATGTACGGACATTGCGTGTTACCGGGAGCTCATTTCCGCGCTGATAGACGGTCAGGAAATTTTTGACTATTTATCGGAAAGCGGGGGGAGCGTGGCGTATGTCCAAAATGACAATCAGCTTTCCCTGACATTTTGGGTGACAAATGAGTAGGGAGTATGTTATACTACACAACAGGGGACTGTTCCCAAATGGCTCTTTTTACTTTCGGGCAGTTTCCAATGAAAAAGAAAGGCATGGTTATCGATATGGAAAAAGAAATAGATAAGAGTGCAGTCGTATTAAAGGCGGAAGAGAATACCGGCGTGGTGCAGATCGCTGACGATGTGGTGGCGATGATCGCTTCCCTGGCTACCACGGAGGTGGAAGGCGTCGGTGCCATGGCAGGGAATATCACCAACGAACTGATGAGCAAGGTGGGCATGAAAAAGCTGACAAAGGGCGTCAGAGTAAATGTGCAGAATGGAAATGTGACGGTGGATCTGGCATTGACCATGGAGTACGGCTATAATATCCCGGCTACCTGTCAGAAGGTTCAGAATAAGGTTAAGGCTGCCATTGAGAATATGACCGGTCTAACCTGTACGGACGTCAATATCCGTATTGCAGGTGTGAGGGTAAGATAAAAGTATTTTCAGTTAAAGGATAAAGATGCCAATGGGACGACATGAGCAGAGAGAACAGGTTTTTATGCTTCTATTTCGTGTGGAATTTCACGATTCCGAGGATATGCCCCGACAGGAGAGGCTGTTTTTGGAGAATAATGAGGCGGTAGTCCGGGAGAAGGACGCTGCCTATATTGAAGCAAGAGAGAAAGCCGTCCGTGGGAAGCTGGCGGAGATCGACAGGATCATTGACGAGAATACGGAAGGGTGGGATACCACCCGTATGGGGAAGGTGGAGCTCACCGTTCTCAGACTGGCAGTCTATGAGATGCTGTATGATGACGAGATTCCCGCCGGAGTGGCGATCAACGAGGCAGTGGAGATCGCAAAGAAATTCGGACAGGAGAATTCCGGAGGCTTTGTCAATGCGATCCTTGCAAAAATTATGAAGCTGGGTGATTAACATTCGGAGCGTATATACAGTCGGACAACTGAATTCCTACATTAAAAATATGTTCACACAGGATTATCTGCTGCAGAGACTCTTTGTAAAAGGAGAGGTGAGCAATTGCAAATATCATACATCGGGACATATTTATTTTTCGTTAAAGGACCCTAAGGGCACCATCAGCTGCGTTATGTTCGCAGGGAACCGGTCGGGTCTTTCTTTTCGTTTGGCGGATGGACAGCAGATCATTGTGGGCGGCACGGTGGATGTCTATGAGCGCGACGGAAAGTATCAGCTCTACGCCAGACAGATCCTGCTGGACGGCAACGGACAGCTCTATGAGAGATACGAGCAGCTGAAACGGGAGCTGGAGGAACTGGGCATGTTTGCACAGGAGTACAAGCAGCCTGTTCCGAAGTATATTAAAACATTGGGAGTGGTTACTGCGGACACCGGCGCCGCAGTCAGAGATATCATCCAGATCGCGCATCGCAGAAATCCCTATGTGCAGATCATTCTCTGTCCGGCCATTGTCCAGGGGGAGGCGGCGGTTCCCAGTATTGTGAACGGCATCCATGCTCTGGAGCGGATGGGCGTGGATGTGATGATCGTGGGCAGAGGCGGCGGTTCCATCGAAGACCTCTGGGCTTTTAATGAGCGCCAGGTGGCTCAGGCGGTGTTTGACTGTTCTGTTCCCATCATCTCCGCGGTGGGCCATGAGACGGATACCACTATTATTGATTTCGTATCCGACCTGCGCGCGCCTACGCCGTCGGCGGCAGCGGAGCTGGCAGTGGCGGATGTCCGGGATATCTTTCGGGAGCTTGCGGCCCTGCGGGATACTTTGGACAGGCTGATGAGCCGCAGGATAGAACAAAAGAGAATGCTTCTACATCAGACGGAGATGCGGTTGAAGCTGCTGGGCCCGGCCAACCGGATCCGGGAGCAGAAGATGTTGGCGCTGCAGACGGAGGAGCGGCTGCAGGAACGGATGCGGCGTATCCTGGAGAACAGGAAGCACAGACTGCTGATCTGTCTGGAGCGGCTGAAGGGACTTTCTCCTCTGGAGAAGCTGAGCAGCGGTTATGCTTATATGAAGAATGAAAACGGAGAAAACATTCGTTCCGTCTCACAGGTATCCGAGGGAGACTCTGTGGTGATACTGGTAAAGGACGGACAGATTGACGCCAGAGTCACAGGCACGAAGGACGAAAAGATTTTTTAGCATGTGTTTGCTCATAAAGGCGCTGTCAGAAACGGCAGGATGACCGGCAGGAGGCGGTTTGCGATGGGACA
>JAIEKC010000539.1:0-3426 GCA_029064505.1 Acetatifactor sp. | reverse complement strand
CCTATATTCACGGCGTGGGAAATGTGGAGGATTTCTGGAATTCGGATCATGATTCATTTCTGGAATCCATGGCGGATGCCGGCAAGACCATTGTGGATCATTTCGGGGAGAATATTGTCTTTGTCAATGTCATGAAGAATATGTCCGTGGACTGTGACTGCTGCGCCGTGGCGGAAGACCCTGCCATGGGGGATATCGGCATTCTGTCCTCCACAGATCCGGTGGCACTGGATCAGGCATGTCTGGATCTGGTCTATGCATCCAAGGATCCCGGAAGAGATCATCTGCTGGAGCGGATCGAATCCAGGAACGGCGTCCATACCGTTGAGGCGGCGGCCGACCTTGGAGTGGGCAGCAGGGAGTATGAACTGGTGGAGCTGAAGTTGGCTTAGAAAGAATAAAAGCGGAATACGATACAGATGCGGCGTATTGTGAACTGCAGATGTGAACATTTCTTAAAAATGTAGCACTTTAGCGGAAATGAGTTGACATTTCCCATTTGGGTGGCGTAGTGGGACATCGCCCGCCAAGTGCTTTTTTGATGAATGAACTGGATTTCATTAACACAATTGCAGAAATAATTAAAAAATGCATTGATAACAACCCTGATTTTACAGAGTGGGAAAAGGTTTGCCGCAAAGCTTATGAGGATGAAATTAAGGCGCTTGCTAAGCAATATTATCATTCGCTTAACCAGGGTAAAGATGGAGGAATAAGCAGTGGGAGACCATAATCTAATTCCTGTTCAAGATATTTTTATTCTGAAATGAAAGAAACTCTCCTGTTGTCGCGCAAACAGGCGTATAGTGCGGTCAATTTTGCGGTGGTACAAGCCTATTGGCAGATTGGGCGCATTATAGTAGAGTATGAGCAAAATGGCAATGCGCGGGCTGGTTATGGAAAATCTGTCTTGCAAGAGTTATCCGGCCGGTTGACCGAGGACTTTGGCAAAGGTTTTTCTGTGCGGACATTGCAACAGATGAAGAAATTTTATGTGGTGTTTCCAAATACGAACGCACTGCGTTCGCAATTGACCTGGACACATTACCGCCTTCTGCTGTCGGTGGAAAATGAACAGGCAAGACAGTGGTATATGAACGAGGCCATCGCTTCCGCATGGTCGAGTCGCCAATCGGAGCGCCAAATTTCCACATTGTATTATGAGCGCCTTCTTGCAAGCAGAGATCAGACGCTTGTGAAGGATGAAGCTATGGAAATTACAGCTCCTTTAGCTGCGGAGAACTTCATCAAAGCTCCTTATGTGCTGGAATTTCTCAATCTGAAGAATTATCCGGCACTGCGGGAGTCTGATTTGGAACAGGCATTGATCGACAAATTGCAGGAATTCCTATTGGAGTTGGGGCGCGGCTTTTGCTTTGCAGCCAGACAGAAGCTGATGCGCTATGAAGATGAGGATTTTTATCTTGACCTCGTGTTCTATCACAGCATCCTGAAATGCCATGTGCTGATTGATTTGAAGGTTGGCAAACTGACCCACGGCGATATCGGCCAGATGGACAGTTACATCCGGATGTTCGACGCACTTTACAAAAATGAAGACGACAATCCCACTATTGGCATTATCTTATGTTCTCAGAAGAATGAGGCAATCGTCAAATATTCTGTTTTGAATGATGCCCAGCAGATTTTTGCTTCACGTTATCGTATCGCTTTCTCCGACGAGTGTAAGTACAACGACCAGGAGCTGCCGCTGACATCGGCGGTCCCAAATCTTGTCCGGAGGATTTTGCAAATCCTTAATGTCCGCCGCATAGATGCTCCCGGTTTCGTTCGCCCGCTTTGCGTACCGGTTCAGATTACTCACTGCTATTATATTCCGCCGCTTTTATATATCCTGATATGCATTGAGATGCAGATTTTCCGTTGCGAAAATGAAGAAATTATGAAGATTCCGAAATAAATCATTAAATTCTTTGAAAATTCTTTTATTTCTGAGGCAGAAGAGTTTAAGCTTCTCTTAATTCCGTTGAAATCAGGCCAATATCCCATTATACTGGAGTAAGTTTGAAAGATCAGCACACTGCGGGAAAAGTATTTTCAAACATGCTCAGGGAATCTGAGACAGGAGGTATACGGGAATGAAATTTATTTACAAGACAACAGAAGGGTACAGAGGACGCTTTCTCCTTCTGATGTTCTCCGTGCTGTTCGGCACGGTGTCGGGGACGATGTTCCCCTATGTCACAGGGAAGATTGTGGATGAGATATTCTATAAACAGCAGATGAGAGGATTTCTGCTGTACTTTTTACTATATGCAGGTCTCTATTTTCTGAACCAGTGCGGCCATGGCGCGCTGAATTATCTGTGGGCGCATCTGAAAGCTTCCTATGTGGTAGATATCCGGAAACGCTGTTTCAAACAACTTATGCGGCTGAAGGCCGCTGTCTGGACGGATATCCGGAGCGGGGATGTGATGAAGCGGATCATGGATGACACGGAGTGTTTTCTGGAATTTATCCACCGGAGTCTGTTCTATGTGCTGGCCAATTTCCTGCAGTTGGTCATTTCCATAGGGTATCTGTTGTATACAAACTGGCTGCTAGGGGTGGTGGCCATTCTGCTGACTCCTGTGATGGCATGGTCTGTACGGCATTTTGCTGCAAAGCTGAAAGAGCGTCAGCGGAACATCCGGAAGCAGAAAGGTCTGGCAGAGGCGTGGATCCTGGAAATGATGACGGGAATCTCCCAGTGGAAGCTGCTGAATGCCCATCAGAAGGTAAAGAGTGACTATGAGATCAGGACCAGGCAGGTCATAGAGGAAGAAGTGGGTGCAGGTTATCAGGAGCTGGCATCTGTGAACGTGAACGAAGCGCTGACCTTGCTGGGGCAGCTCTGTATCTACTGTATCGCGGCCTTTTGCATTGTCAGAGACACTATAACGGTGGGGCAGTTTGTGGCCTGTGCGGCTTATTTTACCACCTGTGCCGCTTACTTTAACGCTCTGGGCGGGAAGCTGACAAATATCGCGGTTAACCTGGCAGGGATCGGGCGTGTGGAAGAGCTGCTGACCTGGGAGACGGAGGAAGATTTTCCGGGAGCGGAAGATATGGAGATCCGCAAGGGCAGTATCCGTTTCCGGGAGGTGTCCTTTGGATATGACAAACGGGGGAATGGAGAGCGGGGAGCCGGAGAGAGGAAGCCTGACGAACAGGGCCGGGATGAATGGCGGCCTGACGCGAAAAACTCCGGAGAGCAAAGACCTGGCGAACAGGATATGGCGGCAGAGGCGGCCGCGGAACCGGATCCCGCCGGGGCGGCCTGCGTTCTGAGAAAGTTCAGCTTACAGATAGAGCCGGGGGAAAAGATTGCCTTCGTGGGAAGAAGCGGACAGGGAAAGAGTACGCTGTTGCAGCTTCTCTGCCGCATGTATGAGCCATGGGAGGGCGAGATCACTGTGGATGGTG
>JAIEKC010000538.1:0-2575 GCA_029064505.1 Acetatifactor sp. | reverse complement strand
GTGGATCAGGCTCAGATCAGGGAAAAGTATGAAAAGGACAACCATGGGGCGCTGTCCGCCGTCAGCCTGCTGCTGCATTTTTATTACGGCGGCAGGATTTATACCATGTCTGCGGAGAGCAGGTGTATCATCGAGATGGCGGCGGTAGCCGTCTACCATCACACGGACCGCTTTTCGGGCGGAAAGCGCATGGTTTACCTGCAGGATCCCATATCCTTTATGGTGCGCCTCTGCGATGACCTGCAGGAGTGGGACCGCTTTAAGCTTACCCTGAATGAAAAGCACAATTATCTCCGCTGCCCCAGATGCGGCAGGCTGCTTCTGGAGAAAGAGGAGAAAGGGCTCTACCAGTGTGACTGCGCGCAGAAGACGAAGTTCCAGAAAGTGACCGAGATCAGGAATAAGAAGATGAATTATATCTGTCTCTGCGACAGAGTCCGTCTGGAAAGGGGCGGGGATGGACTGTCGGTAACGTTTGACTTTTCGCTGCTGCGACAGATTGAGATCCTGACGGAGGATTACACGGCGGTTTTAAAACCGGAAAAGGATTTGAGGGATGTGGAGAAAATGCTGGAGAATCAGCACAAGGTTTCCGAAATAAAGCTTGTGCGCTTTTTATCCAACAATCCGCTGTACCTGATCGAGGAGATGATCCGCCGGACAGGGTGGAGCCAGGCGGAAAGCGAAGAGAAGATACAGGCATGGATCAAACGGCAAAAGACGAAGAAATTGCAGGAAAACCTACAGGAATTCTTCGAGGATTACCAGAAGAAGAAATCCCAGGAGGCGTTTGGGAAAATGCTGGAGAACAACAGTCTGCGCTATGAGGAAGAGGTCTGTGAATATGTGAGAAAGTATTATGGGGAGATCCATTATCTGGAGGAGGATCTGCTCAGGAAAGCCTGTCCGGGAACCTGAATGCGGCAGGGGCGGTGGTTTTGCGGACAAGGCCATCGTCCCTGCCGTCTGTTTCTTTACTGAGAGGAAGCCTCATCCGCCTGCTGGAACAGGACTCCCGAGATCCGCTGGATTAGTTCGTCCTCTTTCGGCGGAATTTGATCTCCACGCACCGGGTGGCTGCTATGTCAATCAGGTCTGTGCCGTCCAAATAGATGGGGCTGCTGTAGGAACGCCCATTGATGGTCCGCAGGAACTACAGCTGTTTTACCTTTTCCTCGCTGAGCTCGTTGGCCGGATCCAGGATAGATCTGGCCAACGAACTGGCGCGGTCCGAGGACAGATTCGTATTGTGCTGGTAGCTGCCGGAGGTGTCTGTGTGCCATCGGGAAATCGTAGCCCTACGGATAGAAATCTGATAATAAGGCGTTTATGGCGGGTAATTTAGCTTAAGATGACGAAGCCCCAAAGGTAGCCGTAACCCATAGGCGTAAATCAGGAGAGTAGACGAGGAAAGAACACAAATTTATCCCAAGAAGGTGTGTAAACACCCCTCTTTGAGGTCTCACAGGCGGTCACATCAGCCGTAGTAACAACGAACTGTGAGAAGTCAGCAGAAAGCCATAGTAGGAGATTTGTTATTTTTAGATGAACCGAAGGGCTGAACAACATAACAGTGCAGACAAACGTATGTACCTGTGCATGTCCGACAGCGGATGTAGGAGAAACATATATTAGCCGTAAATTCAGTGTAGTGGTCTACCCCGTATTTATGCGGATTCTGGCGTTTCGCAAACGGCTATTTGAAATTTAGTTGTAAGCATATGCTGAAATGTGTATAATATAAATGAAAACCCTAATCCCCCAGCTATGCAGGGGAGAATAGAGTAAGCAGAAGCGGAGAGGTTATCATAAAAAGCCTCCTATGATACAATGAGTAAGGTGTTGCAAGCCAAGTTCAAAGAATAGGAGGCGTTCACATGGACAAGAAAAGTTTAGCACATAGTGCGCCACGAAACAAGAGTGTATTGTTATGCGGATAGAAAAAATCCCGCTCGGTAAGGCATTGGCCACGCCACCGAAATAAACTTAATTCCAGCAGGCCGACGCTGTTGTGTGGGCGGAAGGCAAAACACCGGTTTATCGATATGGCGAGATTACGGGTGTTGCTGCGGTGTCGGTGAACCTATCATGCTATACAAGAACAATGCGTCAACGTGGGAGAGCCAGCACTCCCGGCAGAGAAAACTGCCGGTATGCCGTACAACTGTAAGGGAGGAAAACAGACAGGGTGCTGGCAGCCGGATAGTACCAGGGAAAGCGTAGTGAAGGAGCCGCTTTCTGGCGGTAGCCAGTCACAAAGCTTGCAGCCCCCGCCTTTAAGGCGAGCAAGCAACAAAAGCCCCTTGGAGCACTAGTGCGTAATTAACGGTGAATAATGTGCCTGATATTTTTGTCAGAACAAGGCGGAGGAAAGAGGCGATGTGGTGTCAATTTACTAAAGTAAATGTTGATTGACGACAACGCAGGGCTGGCAGAAATAGCAGGTGCAGAATTCACTGCTAATTACGCAATGCTGTACTAGTGCACTGACACGTTCATATTTCGCCAAATGACTTGCTTGAATTTCCATCTGCCAAGAGCTTTAGCTCTTTGGTGGCCTCACTCAACGATGCCA
>JAIEKC010000537.1:0-1993 GCA_029064505.1 Acetatifactor sp. | reverse complement strand
ATCGGAATGTGACGCTACAGCGTGCAACTGCTGTGGGAAGGGAGCATCCGTACAGTGCCAATCTGGCCATCATGGGCTATGAGACGGCTCTGGGCTACTCCAATATCGTGTTGGACATGAAGGCTGTCTCCTATCCGGAGAGCGAGGAGGATCACTGGCAGAATTTAGCCCGTGTCATCTCTCAGAATCTCTGCACTTACTGGAAGAATTACGAAATCTTTTCCCAGACTACACTGGCAGAGAGCGATGCCAGGGTGAGAAAGTTCCTGGCGCTGGATTACAGGACGGTGAAGAAGAGAGATCAGATTATATTGTATACAAACGACTTTGAGGGTTCCGTATGGTTCCTGGTCAAGATCAACATCGGGGAACCGGGAGAAGTGGAAGGCGGCACTCTACAGGAGATAGGAGGGGGCTATTATCTGCTGGAGGCGGTGGAGACGGAGGTCGTGATCAATATAGAGAGTACGGCGCTTGAGTATTACCGTTAAGAGTGTGGATTGTTTGCGCCGCCGCATGCGGCAGGGCAGAAAGAGTGTAAGATGAAGATTTGTATTGTTGCGGAAGGCTGCTACCCTTATGTGGTAGGCGGTGTGTCCAGTTGGATCCACAGTATGATAAAGTCCTTTCCGGATCATGAATTTATCGTGATGGCCATTGTCGCGAATCGGTCCTTCCGAGGGAAGTTCGCCTATGAACTTCCGGATAATCTGACGGAGGTTTACGAACTTTATCTGGAAGATAATGACTGGGTCAGAGAAGGAGAGGGAAAGAGACAGAAGCGTCTGACGAAGGAGGAGTATGAGGCGCTGAAGAGCCTTCTGCTCAATCAGAATGTAAAGTGGAAGGCGTTATTTAAGCTGTTTGCGACGAAGAGGATATCCATGAATGAATTGTTGATGGGACCGGATTTCTTCAGGGCGGTAAAGGACTGTTATCAGATCCGTTATCCCGAAGTGGTCTTTTCTGATTTTTTATGGACCATGCGCTCTATTTATCTGCCTTTATTCCTGACCATGCGGATGGATGTGCCGAAGGCGGATCTGTATCACTGCGTGGCCACGGGGTATGCGGGAATCCTCGGATGTATGGCGAAATATAAGCATAACTGCAGTCTCATCATATCGGAACACGGTATCTACACCAGAGAGCGGGAGGAAGAGCTGATCCGCGCAAAATGGGTGGAGGGCATATATAAAAATATCTGGATCGAGCAGTTCAGGAAAATGTCGAAACTGGCCTACAGTGAGGCGGAACTGGTGACAAGTCTTTATGAACATGCGCGGGAGCTTCAGATTGAGCTGGGGTGTCCGAAGGAGATTACCATGGTCACTCCCAATGGAATCGATGCCTCCCGATTCGTGGTGACGGAGGACAGGAAGCGCACGCTGGAAGCGGATATGATCCATGTGGGAGCAGTGCTGCGTGTCACACCGATCAAGGACGTAAAGACTCTGATCCGGGCTTTTTCTTTTGCGAAGGAGAAGGTTCCCGCATTAAAGCTCTGGATCATGGGACCTACAGATGAGGATCCCGTATATGCGGAGGAGTGTATGGATCTGGTCCAGGCGCTGGCGGTCCGGGATGTGGTATTCACGGGCAGGATCAATGTGACAGAGTATCTGTGGCAGATGGACATGACGATCCTCACCAGTGTCAGCGAGGGGCAGCCTCTGACGATCCTGGAGGGCTATGCGGCACATAAACCGGCTATTGCCACGGATGTGGGAAATTGCAGGGGACTGATATATGGTGAGGGTGACTCCTTCGGTGCCGCAGGTATTTTGACTCATGTGATGAATGTGGAGGAGATCACCGCCGCGATCCTGGAACTGGCATACAGCAAGGAGAAGCGGGAAGAGATGGGTGAGAACGGTTACAAACGCATGATGTCCAGATATAAGATAGAGCATATGAAGGCGGCATATCAGAAGATCTACAGGGATATTGGGGATTGGATGTGATCATTCTTATGTGAAACAGACTGCCGCAA
>JAIEKC010000536.1:0-2124 GCA_029064505.1 Acetatifactor sp. | reverse complement strand
TTCCCACCTGGCTGCGGCTGCTGCTTCCACAGTCAAAAAGGTAGTTCTCCCCGGAGGCGGTCCGCACCAATATGCCCTCCCCCTGCCCCACATCCAGGAACAGCAATTGATTTTCCACAGGCGGATGCCATACAAAAACAGTCGGAGTCAGGATCAGCATCACCAGGCAGGCTGCGGCTGCAGCCCCACAGACTTCCGTCTGTTTCCTTCTCCTGACCTGCATCCGCTCCGCCGGTCGGCTTTCCGCCCGTTTCCTGCTTTCGTACCTTTCCGACAGATACTTCCTTCCCCACACCGCTGCCCCAAGCACCAGATAATAGACTGCCACCTGCAGGATGCCGGGTTTTCCGGGATTCCATGTGCGGAACGGAAATGTGTCAAATATTCCGCATAATCTCTCATATCCCTGCAAAACCAGCAGGTCCGCCCATCCGCAGAAACTCAGACCCGGTATCAGCGCCAGAAAACCTGCCGCCATCAGTATCTTCATAAACGGAAGGACCAGAATATTCAACAGAATGGAATAAACGGGGACCTGATAATAAAACCACAGCTGCACCGGAAGCGTTGCAAGGGTAATGGATATTCCGGACAGAACAGCCTCTGACAGCTTTTCCCTCACACCTCCAAATATGCCCTCCCGGACAGCAGGAGTATGCCCTTCCGGGAAGTCTCTCCCAAGACGGATTTTCTTCGCCCCGCATTTTTTTAGCTGCCTTGAAGATGCGGTATTACCGCTGCTCAGGGCGGGATACACCACTCCGATCCCTATCATGGAAGTGAAGGAGAGAAGAAACCCCGTATGTCTCAAACAGTATGGATTTTTCACTGTCAGCACGGCAGCCATCACCCCTATGGCAGTAGGCATATCGTAGGTTCTCCCGACCATTTCCGCCGCCATCCTCAAAAGATACATTCCCACTGCACGGCACGCGGACACGCTGAACCCTGTCATCATACCATATAAAAGGAGAAATCCGCATCCCGCGGCGGCAGCCGGGCAAACCGGCAGCCGGCACCTGCGCAGCAGCTTATAGACTGTCATTCCGATCATGGTGATATGAAGCGAGGATATGCTCAATATGTGCAGGATCCCATTTCTCCGGTACAATTCCTTCAGTTCAGGATCCAGATCCCCCTTCTCTCCCAGCAGTAGGGCACACATGACAGCGGCTTCCTTCTCCGGAAATACTTTCTCCAGACGCTGACAAAGCCTGCTCCTCAGCCGGTACAGAGCCTCCCTGAGCCGCCAGAAGTCATCTCCCTGCGCCAGCACCACGGCGTCCTTGACTTTTCCTCCAATACCGATTGTTCGGTAGTACTCACGGGAATCAAATTCTCCGGGATTTGCAGCGGCGGGGAAGGGCTGAAAAGTGCCTGTGATCATCATTACACTTCCCAGCGGGACATCCGTCCCCTGCTCCGGAATGCATATGAAATTGTCTTTACATGGAATTGCCGGCTGTGAAGTTTCAGCCGAAGAAATAATATGAACCGATTGAAAATAAAGCTTTTCGGAATCTTTTTGGTATACCTGTCCCGTAAAGGTCAGGGGCTCCCCGGCAGCCAGCGCTTCCGCACTGGTCTGTCCCTCAGGCACCCGGTCAATCATACCCAGATGCAGTAAGAGCCCCATGACCGAAACCAGACATATGGCAGCCAACAATAAAGGTCGCCTCATAAAAATGTCCTTTCGTATTTTTAGTTTTTCAGAGAAGTCACCAGATCCAGGTTTCTCTCAAACGTGGAACTCTGGAAGATCGAAGATGTGGTGGGCACTTCACCGTTAACCAGGATCTGCACTTTATTGATATTGCTCAGCTCCACCAGTGAATTTACCATGGAATAAACCGCTGCTTCCATAGACACATTTTCCGGTACCGTTAAAAAATTTTCATCCAGATTGACATAACAGATACCGTCCTTGGTGGTCACATTGATGATCTTCGTGTTGGGATTGATCGTGGGATTCAGCCCATCCACCTGTCCGCTGGGACCGGCGATCAGTTCCTCCACAATGAAACGCTCTATGGGCGTGTTGGAGGAATAATGTTTCTCCCTGTATGCCGCGATGAGCTGGGTGCCGTCATCGCTGGCAAAGAACAGCTTCACACGGGCAAGCTC
>JAIEKC010000535.1:0-4455 GCA_029064505.1 Acetatifactor sp. | reverse complement strand
TCAGGCCTGGCAGATTGTATATCCAGATAAAAGTCTTTTTCCGTAAAAATAAATTGCAGCCGCCCGGTCTGAATTCCCGCTTTCTCCATGAAAATATCCTGCTTTCCTTGTCCTCAGATTGTGTGTTCGTATCTCCTGCACCCTGTTTTTCTGTCAGATCGTATCCGTTCAGTGACTGTCTGAACCGTTACGTCCGATCAGCTTTCCAGAATGCGCCGGTGCCGACGCGGTTGCGCGTCTCTCAACACCTTATCCCTTATGTCAGACTGATCCTGTCCTCAGCCCATGCTCTGATCCCTTTTGAAAATCCCTGCCTCAATGATCACGGCACAGTCAGACTTCCTCAGGAAATCCCGTCCAGGATCATCTTCCCATAGATACCGCCGATTTCCTTCAGACCCTTTGCGATCAGGGAAGAGTATCGGATGGCTCCCTCATAGCGCAGGTGTGTATTGTCGTGAGATTCCTCGGGATGCTGCGGATAGACTCCCGCCTCAAAGAACATATGCCACTTCCTGCTCTCCACCTCACCGGCCTCCTCCAATGCCGCACGGCTCATGGTATTCAAGTCTACCAGGGGCACATCGCACTCCTCAGCCACCTGCTTCATTCCCGCCACATAATCGCCGTGCTCGCCGGGTCCAAGCTTATGCTCCTCTACATAGCATCTGCGCTCCAGAGGGGTGATCAGCACAGGATATGCCTTGTGATCCCTGGCAACTTTGATGTAGGTCTTCAGATTTTCCTGAAAGGAGCCGAAAGGCTCCGTGTAGCGGGCGGGATCGTTGATCTTCTCGTCATTATGCCCGAACTGGATAAAGAGGAAATCACCCTCTCCGATCCGCTCCCCGATCACCGCAAGTCTGCCCTCGTCCATAAAGCTCTTGGTGCTTCTGCCGTTGCGCGCATGGTTCTCAACGGTGTAACCCTCTTTGAGAAAAAAGGGAAAGACCTGACCGATACCGTTCTGCGGATACGTGGTGTAATCGTTAGTCTGTACTGTGGAATCTCCTGCCCAGTAAATTTTGTTCATCTCTCTGTTCCTTTCCATTGCTTTTTCAAACTTTTTATATTTATAAATATCTCCCAATACCGTCTATCCGCCGCAATGCTCCGGATTCATACACCAGAGCGCGTCTGAAAAATGCTTTTCCCGGGGTGTGGGTCACACTTTGCGGGATGCAAGGCACAATTGGGAAGTATTCCTTTTCAACTCCAGAAAGCCCTCCGCCGTGCGGATATCCTCCGGGGTGGTGATCTTGATATTCTCATAAGACCCAAAAGTCAGCCTGACCTTATGATCCGTAAACAATTCCACCACACTGGCATCATCTGTCACGGCAATTCCCTGACTTCCCGGCATCTGACTGTCCCCATTTGGTCCGTTTATACCTGGTCCGTCCACGCCGCATCCGCTTAATTCCCGCCTGTCATCACCCTGTTCACTCAGCCGCAGAAGCGCCTGCTCCAGCTCTCCGTAAGCGGCGGTGATCAGTTTTGTCTCAAATACCTGGGGAGTCTGAATGTTCCACACCTGCCTCCTGTCCGGTGTGGAGACGGCAAAGCCCTGTTCATCCGCAATCTTGACGGTATCTTTGGAAGGAACTGCCGCCACACAGGCGCCGTACCGACACACGGCGTCATAAGTATTCTGCAGGATTTCTTCGGTGAGAAAGGGTCTGGCCCCGTCATGGATAAATACATATCCCTCTCTGTTCGGAACCGGCTGCCTGCCCTCCGCAATATATCTCATGGCGTTACCTACGGATGCATATCGCTCGCTTCCACCCGCAATAACATCTGTTACCTTTTTAAATCCGTACTTTCCGACGATCTCGGTCCACACATAGGAAATATCCGCTTCCCCGGTGACCAGAATACAGTCATCTATGATCTCTGACCGTTCCACCGCGTGAAGGGAATACCAGATCAAGGGCTTTCCCGACAGCTCCATGAACTGCTTTGCCGTGGCCGCATGCATGCGTCTGCCGCTTCCCGCAGCCAGAACCACCGCGGTGCATCGTTTTTTCTCTGTAGCCATATTACCTCTCAATTCCATTATATTGATCATTATGCTGATCGTTCTGAGCGTCTTTCTGCTGTTTCAGCCAAATGGCGTCAAATGAATTTTCAGTCTGCAAGGCCATGCACCCCTTGACAACCAGGCGCATAGAGAGCTGTGTAACTGATTGACAAGCGGTGCCGGCGGCACCGGCCATCTCTCACAGCTTCAGGTTAGGCACCGCGTTCAGGTCATACCCATGCCGGACGCCCTTCATATATTCATAGTATCCCGCCACTCCGATCATGGCCGCATTATCGGTACAGTAAACAGGCGAAGGATGATAAAAAGTAATATTCCTCTTAACACATTCCTCCTCAAATGCCGCCTGCAGGGAAGAATTGGAAGCCACGCCGCCTGCAATGGCAAACTTGTCAAAGCCGAATTCCTTCACCGCATGAAGAGAATGCTCCACCAGAACATCGATCACCGCTCTCTGAAAGGAAGCCGCCACATCCGCCCGGTTGATCTCTTCCCCTTTCATCTGACAGGAATTCAGATAATTCAGAACCGCCGATTTCAGGCCGCTGAAGCTGAAATCATACTGATTTTCCCCCACCTTTGCTCTGGGAAAAGGAATCGCATCGGGATTACCTTCCTTAGACAATTTATCTATCTTCGGTCCGCCGGGATACCCCAGGCCGATGGCCCGGGCCACCTTGTCGAAGGCTTCCCCCGCTGCATCATCCCGGGTCCTCCCGACTATTTCGTAACTACCGTAATCTTTTACCACCACCAAGTGGGAATGTCCACCGGATGCCACAAGGCAGACAAAGGGAGGCTCCAGTTCCCGGTGCTCGATATAATTAGCGCTGATATGTCCGCTGATATGGTGCACCCCGATCAGCGGGATCCCTGTGGCAAAGCTGATCGCCTTGGCCTCCGACACCCCTACCAGCAGCGCGCCCACCAGTCCGGGACCATAGGTGACCGCAATGGCAGTAATCTCCCCGAGCGTCACCCCGGCCTCCTCCAGGGCGCTCTCAATGACCTGATTGATCTTCTCAATATGCTTTCTGGAGGCGATCTCCGGTACGACGCCTCCATATTTCGTGTGTAATGCGATCTGGGTATATATAACATTTGACAGCACCTCCCTGCCGTTCTTCACGACAGAAGCTGCTGTCTCGTCACAGGATGTCTCGATAGCCAGTATCAGCACATCCTCCTCATTCTGCTGTTCCAAAAGCGATTCCTCACATTCTTCCGGTCTGTACTCCTGCCGCGCCCGGCCTCTCCGCCGATCCGTATCCGCAGCATCAGATATCCACCGCCACGCGCAAAAGTATGCCGATATCTCTTTATGAATACATTACTGGGGATTTACATTGTTCGCCAGATCCCATCCGTATATCTTCCATCTCCTGTCCTCGTCCCGGCGCAACAGGTAGATCTGCCGTGTCTGCCTGGTCGTAGAACCCTCTGTCACATTATAACCACAGTAAATCCGGGCAAACTCATATCCGTCTTTCTCAAAGAAATCCACATTGGTGCTGGCCGCCACGGATATTGCACTGATAACACGCTTATGATCCTTGTAATCTTTGATCTCCGCCTTCAGCGAAGCGATATGTACATTCAGTTCATTGTTGGCAAGCAGCTCCGCGTCATAGAGCTCCCGCGCCCTGACCACAAGCGCCTCGATCTCGCTGTCACTGCAGTTCTCATTATAAAAGCATCTCTGGATTTCATTGTAGTACTTCAGCAGCTCTTTGGGCGTTGGCGGATAGTCATATGACATATCACGACTCAGCACTTTCTCCACGTTAGTCATGGATGCGCTTTCCGCAACACTTCGGGATCTGCTTGACAGATAAGCATAAACTCCTACCACACCTACGATCAATACGATCAATACAATAGTCACTCTTACTGTGGATTTTTTCATAGGAACCCCTTCTTTCCTTACTCTTCTTCAAAATTGAGTTCTATCGTTCTGCCATCCTTCGCGGCAACGGCGGCCGGGAAAATCTTTCTGACCTCCGCCATATATTCCTCCGGACGGATAAGGGACGGACTGTAATGAGTCAGCCACAGCTCCGGTACCTGCGCCTTTCGGGCGATCTGTGCCGCCTCATACATTGTCATGTGCTTATGCTCTTTCGCTTTTGTCAGCTTCTCCGGTTCGCCGTACATTCCCTCCAATATCAGCAGGTCGGATCCTGCCGCATTGGTACGGATGGAATCTGTAGGTCTGGTATCCGTGCTGTAGGTCACTTTCAGGCCCTTCCGCTTCTGCCCCAGAACCATGTCAGGAGTATAGACCTTCCCCTCCTCCTCAATGATCTCCCCTTTTTGAAGCCTGCTCCAGAACTTCATCGGAATCTCCTGTTCCAACGCGCGTTCCCTGTCAAACCTTCCGCTCCGTTCCACGATCATGCTATATCCATAGC
>JAIEKC010000534.1:0-4455 GCA_029064505.1 Acetatifactor sp. | reverse complement strand
ACCGTACAGTGGATCATCGGCGGCGACGGCTGGGCATACGACATCGGCTTCGGCGGCCTGGACCATATCCTTGCCAGCGGCAGAAACATCAATATACTGGTCCTGAACACAGAGGTCTACTCCAACACCGGCGGCCAGGCCTCCAAAGCCACTCCCACCGGCTCCACCGCCAAATTCGCATCCGGAGGTAAGACCACCTGTAAAAAGGATCTGGCTTCCATTGCCATGACCTACGGCGACGTCTATGTGGCACAGATTGCCATGGGCGCAGACTTTAATCAGACCCTGACAGCCTTTACGGAAGCCGCCGAATACCCCGGCCCCTCTCTCATCATCGCCTACTCCACCTGTATCGCCCACGGCATACGGAGCGGACTGGGCGCCACTCCTCATGAGGCAAAGAAGGCGGTGGACAGCGGGTATTTCCATCTGTTCCGCTTTAATCCCTCCTTGAAGGATGCAGGCAAAAATCCATTTACTCTGGACAGCGGAGAGCCAAAATTAAATTACGGGGAATTTTTAGACGGGGAGATCCGTTATGATGTGCTGAAACGTCAGAAACCGGAGCAGGCAGAGAAGCTGTTCGCGCAGGCGGAGAAACAGGCCAGGGAACGCTATGAATATTTGAAAAGACTTACAATGCTTTACGAACCGTAAAAAAACGGGGCTGCCACAGCTTATGGCAGCCCCCCTATAAATTTTTTCCTCACAAAATATACTTCTGTTCCGTAAGGTATCCACACACAGAACAATTCAGTTCCGCCATTTTCCCATACTCATCTTCAAACGGTTCAGCCCGTCCACGAGCCGTTCTCTGGGACAGGCAGCGTTCATACGGATGAACTGTCTGCCGCAGCGTCCATACTCTTCACCTTCCGTCAGATACAAACCGCTGTCCTGACGAATGAAGCTGCACAGCTTTTCCGCGTCTTCCGTAACTTCACTGCAGTCCAGCCATAACAGATATGTGGCATTGGACGGCACCACCCTGATCATGGGAAGATTCTCCTTCACAAACTGCCGCACCAACTGCTTATTTTCATAGAGATACTGCCTGAGCTCCTCCAGCCAGTTCTCGCCCTTTTCAAAAGCCGCCACCGCAGCTCCCACTGCAAAGGCATTGGGCTCCGCCACTTCATCCGTATTTAAGCCCCTGTTCAGTTTGTGGCGGATCACCGGATCAGGCACCATCACTGCCGCCGTCTGCATTCCCGCCAGATTAAAAGTCTTGGTAGGCGCCATACAGGTAATGCTGTTGTCCCGGCATACCTCCGACACGGACGCAAAGGGAACATACTCACATCCGGGATCGGTGAGATCACAGTGTATCTCGTCGGAAAGCACCAGTACATGATGTCTGGCACACAATTCGCCAATGCGGGCAAGCGTTTCCCTGTCCCATATCTTCCCCACGGGATTGTGGGGATTGCACAGCAGCATCAGCGTGGTCTGGGGATTGGCAAGCTTGTCCTCCAGATCAGCGAAATCTATGGAATACCGCTCTCCGTCATAGACCAGCGGACTTTCCAAAATATTACGTCCGTTATTTCTGATGGAATTGAAAAAGATATTATATACCGGCGTCTGTACCAGCACATTCTCTCCCACGGTAGTCAGCTTTCTCACCGCGCTGGATATGGCAGGCACTACGCCGGTGCAGAAGATCAGCCAGTCTTTCTCTACTGCAAGTCCATGGCGGCGTTTCCACCAACGAATGTACGCTTCATACCAGTCATCCGTCACCACAGAATATCCGAAAATTCCATGTTCCGCGCGTGTTCTGATAGCCTCCGATACTTCCGGAGCCGTCTCAAAATCCATATCGGCGACCCACATGGGCAGCTCCCTTTCCGGTACATCCCATTTCAGGGAACCGACACCCCGCCGGTCAGTCATCTTATCAAAATTATACATACCAACTCCCATGCCGTCTCTGGCGGCGCATATCGTCAATGAAAGGAACGCCCATACGAAAGCGAACCTGTTCGCTTGGGCATTCCTCGATGTAAAGTTTTCGAAGCTCTTTGCTGTGGGCAGTCAGGACACCGGACTGCTGCATTCCTATACTTTCTGCTGTCTCAGCCTTCCTCCCACTCCGCATGGTCGGAAGTCTTTCCGATCTCTTTCGCCTCGATCTTCGTCTGATCCAGCTTCACCTTTCTGCCGTCCATGATCAGCTCACCGATCCGGTCTGCGCGGATAATGCCTCCCTTGGGATTGAACACGCTGTCCACGCTTCCGATGATCTCCACATCAGCCTGCGAATACTCAAAGGCAAGATTGGTATTGATCAGCCGACAGTTCTTCATCACCAGGTTGTCAATATAACACATGCCCTGCATACTCTCTATGGTACAGTTGACGAGCGTAATGTTCCTGGAATTCCAGCCCAGATATTCCCCTGATATGAAGGAATCATATACGGTAATATTATCCGCGTTCCAAAAAGCATCCTTGGAAAGCATCCTGGAATTGCGGATCTCGATATTCGAAGCTCCGTCAAAGGAATAATTCCCCACCAGAGAGAAATTGACCGCCCTGACATTCTTACAGTTCATGGCAAAATAATCTCCCTTTGCGGTTACATTTTCCATCCGGATATCTTCGCAGTTCCATAGTGTTTCCGAAGCATTCGGCAATGACACATTCTTTAAAACGATATTCTTTGACCGGCGGAAATTCTTCGGTGCCTCAATAATCGTATCTGTAATTGAAATATCCTCCGTATACCATATACCTGCCCTCGCCATATCAAACAACGTGCAGTCTCGCATAACCACATTTTTGCTGTACCACAAGGGATATTTCCAACGGAATAACGTATTGTCAATCTCCAGGTCAGAACTCTCTTTTAAAGGGGACTCTCCGTCCGCAAAGGTACAGTAACTGATATGGCTGTCTTTCTCCTGATAAAGCGCCCTCTCTCCTGTTAAAAACTGCTGATTGATCTCTTTCATGTCATCCTCCGTTTCCGTTATAATTTACTCTGAAAATCTCCATCTTCCTTTTACAGAGACTTTGCGAAGACCACTTTTGCTGCTTCCTCACTTTTCCAATCACATTTCTTTCAAAAGCGGGTTCTCTCTGCCATGATTCTGAGAGCCTATTTATATAGTCCTTTTCCTGCAATCTGCCATTTCAGACCGCAGATACAAATAATCTGTTATAGCTCCTGATACCATATTTACAGTTAACCTTCCTGCAACCGGCTGCACCGCCATGCATGAAAGTCTGTAGTTTACTCAGAGGCTGCAAAGAAAGCGATTCCTATCGCTCCCGGTCCGATATGCGTTCCGATGGCGCCGCCCACACTGGCAGGCACCGGGCGCTCCACGATCCCCTTCCACAGGTTCTCATGATCGTCAATGTACTTCTGTATAACCACATCTGTCAGCCCAGTGTATGCCAAAATAAAAGGCATCTCATAATCAACTCCATTAGCGCGGGCTATTTCTTCCGCCAAAAGATTATTTCCCTGTTTCGAACCTCTTGCCTTACCGAGGACCACCACCTCGCCGCCCTGAATGGCAATAACAGGCTTGATGGACAGCAGACTCCCGGCTACCGCAGCCGCCTTTGAGATGCGCCCGCCCTTTTTCAGATATTCCAATGTATCCAGCAGCGCGATCAGACGGAGATTCTTTTTGGACGTTTGAAGCTTTTCCACAATCTCTTCGGCAGAAAATCCCTGATCTTTCAGGCGAAGCGCATATTCCACCAAAATACGCTCCCCCAGGCTGGCATTCTCACTGTCAACAATGTACACCTTCCCCTGATGATCCTCCGCTCCGATATTTGCACTCTGATAAGTACCGGAAAGTCTGGCAGAAACCGTAATCACGATCACATCATCTCCCTGCTCTGCAGCAGCCGCGTATGCCTCCTCAAAAACAGCCGGCGGGATCTGGCTGGTCACAGGAAGTTCGTCGCTCTCGATCAACTTCTCATAAAATTCTCTATGTGACAGATTGATACCGTCCTGATACTCCTTTGAGTCAAACGTGATCGTAATGGGCAGAACGATCAGATCCGCCCTCTTATTATCCACAATATCCGAGCAGGAATCCGTAATAATCTTAATCATATTATCTCCCAATCTTTCTGAAAAATAGTAGAAAAAAGCTTAGAATCCTCTAAGCCCGCCTGAATCTGATATTCTTGCATAAAAATGGGGCCTATAGGGCTCGAACCTATGACCCTCTGCTTGTAAGGCAGATGCTCTCCCAGCTGAGCTAAGACCCCATGATATTGCGTAATCCAAATACTGTCTGCATTCGCATCAGACTGTTCCGCAAACAAACTTCAAAATATTTTGTCTTGTCGAAATCGCATCAATGAATGCCGTCCCTACAACATACAAAAGTCTCAAAAAGCACTTCAACGACCCAGATCGGACTCGAACCGACGACCTTCGCCGTGACAGGGCGACGCTCTAACCAACTGAGCCACTGGGCC
>JAIEKC010000533.1:0-2321 GCA_029064505.1 Acetatifactor sp. | reverse complement strand
GCTTTACCTTGTTAGCGAGGTCAAAGTGAATCCCTCACTTCCGCCAATGGAGTTTCGTAAGCCTGGATCTCAGACTTCATCTGATCTAATTCTACCAATTGCGTCACCTTCTTTCTTTATTTTACTGTAAAATTTCCTGTGCCACTCCGGCACCGCGAAGTCAAAACCATGTTGCTTTATGGTTTTGCGAGACAGCTGTGTGCCAATCTGCATGTTCTATGCAGGCTGTGACATCAACTAAACTCCTTATTGCCTTACTTTCCTATTTATGACAGGCCGCTTTACTTTCTATAAAAGCGGCTTAATCATGATCAGACAGGGATTTTCTTCATCCCACATTTCTGTTAAAGTAACAAGTGATTCAAAACCAATGCTTTTATAAAATTCACGCGTTCGAGCATACGGTTCAAAATCAACCGCATCGCTCAATGTTTTAACAATCACATATTTACAGCCTCTTTGAATCAATTGACTCTCCACAACCTGATAAAGAGCCCTTCCCACCCCGTTATTCCGATACTCCGGAAGTACACCGCATACAAATATCTCTCCTGTATGTTGATAATGCATTTTTATGGAGAAGAAACCAATATGTTTATATGCGTTATTTACTGCGGCATAATATGGAAGTCCTCTGACTTCTTCCGCATACTCATCACGTGCCTGTTTATTCCCAAACCACTCCGGCAGCTTTTCAAGAATATCTCCGGTGCAGGAGGACTTTTCGTCATCATCCTGTATTTCGATAATCTGAATGCCCTCCACCATCTTCCGCTCCTCCGATTGTCCGGTTTTAACCTGCCGGTGATCCATAATTTCCCTCGGGATAAATCGCTTCTGCGAACCTTTCAAGCCAGATACGGCATGGCTTAAACCCAGTACTTTCTATTCCCGCAATACTTACCCTTTTCAGGCCTTGCGCCCACAGCACTGCTTATATTTCCTGCCGCTGCCGCAGGGACAGGGATCGTTGGGATAAACCTTGGCATTGTCACGCTTCACAGGTCCCCTGGGTGCGGAATCGTCCTTGTTGGTACCCGTCACCTTTGCCACCTGCTCACGCTCTATCTTCTGCTCCACCTTGATGTGGAACAGCAGGCGGACCGTCTCCTCCTTGATATTCTGGGTCATCTCGTCAAACATGTCGTAGCCGTTCATCTTGTATTCCACCAGCGGATCGCGCTGCCCGTACGCCTGCAGACCGATACCCTGACGAAGCTGCTCCATATCGTCGATGTGGTCCATCCATTTACGGTCGATCACCTTCAGCAGGATCACACGCTCCAGCTCACGGATGGCCTCCGGTTCAGGGAACTCGGCCTCCTTGCTCTCATAGAGCTTCACAGCCTCTTCTTTCAGCTGCTGCTTCAGGCTGTTCTTCTTCGGATTCTGCACGCGCTCCACAGTCACCGGCTGCAGGGGAATCGTGGGGATCAGCAGTGTGTTCAGTTCATTGAAATCCCATTCCGCCGCGGCCGCATCTTCATTAATGCTGATATCCACCGCATTCTCGGTGATATCCGTGATCATCTTGTAGATCACATCCCGCATGCTCTCGCCGTTCAAGACGCGGCGGCGTTCATCGTAGATGATCTCCCTCTGTTCACTCATGACACGGTCATATTCCAACAGATTCTTACGGATACCGAAGTTATTGTTCTCTATCTTCTTCTGTGCGGACTCAATAGCATTGGTCAGCGCTTTATGTTCTATTTCCTGCCCCTCAGGGATACCCATGGCGTTGAACATACCGATCAGCCTCTCAGATCCGAACAGCCTCATCAGATCATCCTGAAGGGAAATGTAGAACTTGGATTCTCCGGGATCTCCCTGACGTCCGGAACGCCCCCGGAGCTGGTTGTCGATACGCCTGGACTCATGGCGCTCCGTGCCGATGATCTTCAGACCGCCCGCAGCCCTTGCCTCCTCGTCCAGCTTGATATCCGTACCACGGCCCGCCATATTGGTGGCAATGGTAACAGAGCCATGCACACCGGCATCCGCCACGATCTCCGCCTCCATCTCATGAAACTTCGCATTCAGCACCTTGTGCTGAATCCCCCGCTTCGTCAGCAGACGGCTGATCTCCTCGCTGGCCTCAATGGTGATAGTACCTACCAGCACGGGCTGCCCCGTGGCGTGGGCCGCTTCCACCGCATCCACAATGGCGTTCAGCTTTTCCGCCCTTGTCTTGTATACCGCATCCTGCAGATCCTGACGGACCACAGGACGGTTGGTGGGAATCTCGATGACATCCATCCCATAGATCGCGCGGACCGCGCGCTCCTCCGTCAGGATCTGCAGGATGCGGTATACAAGAC
>JAIEKC010000532.1:0-4408 GCA_029064505.1 Acetatifactor sp. | reverse complement strand
ACCCAAGGCCTATCGGCGGCAGCGGCATCTGTGGATAAGAGACAGAGCAGGAGATCCTGCACGTTAACGACGGAGAGATCTATGTCACAAATGAAATCTTCCGGTCCGAAGAAAACGATTTCTACAATGGCTGCACCATTGAGATCGATACCGTAACAGGCAGAAAGGAATTTATCCTCAAAGGTTATACAAAGGATGCGTTTTACGGCTCGCCGATGATGGGTATGACCAGATTTCTTGTCAGCGAGAATGACTATAAACTGTTTGATGATCCTGACAAAACCATGTTTTATTCGCTGTCTGTTTATACGGAGGATGAGGACTATGTGGAAAAGGTAAATCAATTTGATCTGAAAGCCGCCGTGAATGTGGATTATGCCACGATCAAAATGGTGTATGTCATGGACACTCTGATCGCGGCAGTGATCCTTGTGGTAAGTATCTGTCTGATCCTGATCTCCATGGTGATCCTTCGTTTTACCATTCATTTTACATTGAGCGAGGAATTCCGTGAGATCGGGGTGATGAAGGCCATCGGGATTCCCGACGGTAAGATCCGCGGACTCTATATTGTGAAATATCTCTCCATTTCCGCAGCCGGCGCGGCGGCAGGTCTTATTCTGAGCGTTCCTTTCGGCAATCTGCTGATCAAAAGTGTGTCGAACAACATTATCATATCGGGGGGAAACCGGTTTTATCTGAATGTTGTGTTTGCGGCGGTAACTGCGGCGGTTGTGGTTCTGTTCTGCTATTTCTGCACAGGGAAAGTGAAAAAGTTTTCTCCCATCGATGCCATCAGAAACGGTGAGACGGGAGAACGTTATACCAGAAAGGGAATACTCCGTTTAAGCAGATCCGCCCTTGCTCCTGCGCCCTTTATGGCTTTAAACGATATTCTGAGCGGGATAAAAAGATATCTATCCATGATACTGATCTTTACCATTGGGCTGCTGCTGATCATTATTCCTGTAAATACCATAAACACGCTGCAGTCGGAAAGGCTTCTCACCTTTTTCAATATGGCGGAATGCGACCATGTCATCACGCAGGAGCTGCTGTTTTCTTCCAACGGGCGCAACAAAGATATGATCGATGAAAATTTGGATGCGGTCAGAAGGGTTCTGCAGGATCATCAGATAGAAGCCGATATTTTTCAGGAGATCATGTTCCGGTTTACCGTTTCAAAGGGGGATAAGAAGAGCTCTTCCCTTGCCTTCCAGGGAACAGGACAGGTAACTGCAGAACAGTATTCCTACCTGGAAGGAACGCCCCCGCAGAACGGGAATGAAGTGGCTTTGAGTTATGTGACCGCGGGTAAGATCGGAGCAGAGATCGGAGATGAGGTAGAGATCAGCATGGGGGACGAAATAAGGCGATATACCGTGTGTGCCATTAACCAGTCCATGAATAATATGGGAGAGGGAATCCACTTTTATCAGGGAGAGGATATAGATTATAACCTTGCGGCGGGAAGCTTTGGCGTGCAGATCTCCTACAGAGACAACCCCGACCGGGGATCCCTGGAAGAGAGGAAGGAGCTGCTGAAAGAAGCATTTCCGGAAGATGAAGTCTACACGGCGGGAGAATATATCAGTTACATGATCGGCAATGTGGCGGAACAGATCGAAGGGGTGAAAAAGCTGATCCTGGGGATCATTCTCTGCGTCAACATCCTGGTCTCGGTGCTTATGGTGAAAAGCTTTCTCACAAAGGAAAGGGGAGAGATCGCAATGCTGAAGGCCATGGGATTTCACAATTCTTCGCTGGTCGCATGGCAGTCCCTGCGCATTGGAATCGTGCTGTTGGTCTCGGTTCTGATCGGCATAGCGGTTTCCACACCGCTTTCCAGGCTGACGGTAAGTCCCATATTCCGAATGATGGGGGCGTACAGTATTGCATTTGAAATTGTGCCTTTGGAGGTTTATGTGATCTATCCGCTGATCCTGCTTGCGGCGACTGTTCTGGCGGCGGCTGCCGGAGCGCTGCAGCTGAGGAAGATTTCCGTCTCGGAGACGTCTGGTGTGGGGTAGCGGCCTCAGCGTAGCCGCCGTTACGTCTGCGTTTGGGAAGCAACACTCTCAGAAAATATTTTGCGAAAAACATCAGGGTATTTAGTTTGGATTATATTTAAGCATTTTTTGAACGCGCTCTAAGTTTCACACCGGGAAATGCCTGAAACATGGCATTTCTCATCCGGAGCTGAAATGCCTCCGGAGGGATCGATCCGCATGGAGGCAACATGAAAAGGAAGCGGTTTTGAAACAAATTGCTGCGGCGCGGCAATGGCATAAAAACAGTATTTGTCTGACAGGGCTCGGCTCCGGGAGACACAATCATGTGAGCATTGACGGACGCCGGCGGTGGTAACGCCTCTGTCCGTTCAGGAAGTGGATGTGGAGCCGGAATAGGAAAAGCAGCAATGGAAATAAGAACAGGAGAATATAAGATCATGGAAAATATATTGGAAGTTAGGAATCTCTGCAAGACATACATCACGAACAAGAGGCAGAACAATGTGCTGAAAAACGTAAATTTCACTGTCAAATCGGGGGAGATGGTGGCGGTCATGGGGCCTTCCGGTTCGGGAAAATCTACGCTTTTATACGCGGTTTCCGGTATGGATTCCATCACCGCAGGCCGGGCGGAGTTCTGCGGAAGGGATATTGCAAAGCTTAATGCCGGAGAGCTTGCGGATCTGCGGCTGAATGAGATGGGATTTATCTTCCAGCAGATGTATATGCTGAAAAATCTGACCATACTGGATAATATCATCCTGCCGGCCTGCCAGTCCGGGAAGCTTGCAGAGAGCCGCCGTGATACGGTAAAGCGGGGACAGGATCTGATGCGCAAGCTGGGGATCATCGAAATCGCCGATAATGATATCAACGAGGTTTCGGGAGGGCAGCTGCAGAGAGCCTGCATCTGCAGGAGTATGATCAACAGACCCCGGATGATCTTCGCCGACGAGCCAACAGGCGCGCTGAACCGTACCTCCTCGGAAGAAGTCATGGAGGAACTGGCGAAGATAAATGGTGAAGGAACCACCATCATGCTTGTGACCCACGACGTAAAGGTGGCAGCAAAGTGCACAAGGGTGCTGTATATAGTTGACGGGAATATCAGGGGGGAATATAATTTAGACAGATATACACCCTCCCGGCTCCGGGAGCGGGAGAGAGCGTTGAACAATTGGTTGATGGAAATGGGCTGGTAAGAGACGGTGATCGATATTTTGATTGTTGAGGACAACAAAGAACTGGCGGAACTGCTGTGCGACTTCCTGCGGGCGGAGAATTACATGGTAAGCGTTGCCGCCACCGGGGAAAAGGCCTTGTCATTGTATGAAAAATACAGTGCAAGGCTTATTGTACTGGATATCATGCTTCCCGGACTTGACGGATTTGCATTATGTGAGAAAATCCGCAAAAAAAGCGATGTGCCGATACTGATCGTAAGCGCAAAGACCACAAAAGAGGACAAGCTGAAAGGTCTTTTGAACGGTGCGGACGATTATATTGAGAAACCCTATGACATAGATATTATGCTGGCAAAGATCAGTGGGATCTTCAAGCGCAGATACTCCCTGGATGAACTGATCTGTGACAACCTGCGCTTCAACAGGATCACCCGGACCGTGTATAAAAATGACACGCCCATCGAACTGACGGCAAAGGAATTTGATCTGCTTCTGCTTCTCGCTGAAAACCGGGGAAAGATTCTTTCCAAGGATTATCTGTTTGACAGGATCTGGGGGAGCGACAGCTTTTCCGAGCAGCAGACACTGACTGTCCATATAAAGTGGATCAGGCAGAAAATAGAGAATGATCCGAAAAAACCGCAGAAGATCCTGACGGTATGGGGCGTGGGGTATCAATTTGTATGAAAGCATTCCGGAAAATCTTTGGGGCGGTTGTGGGGCTGATCCTGTGTGTCTTTGCAGCCGCAAATATCATAATATATAACCTTGATACCACCGGAAGCGGCAGACCGTATCGGGTGGAGATCGAAAGGCTGGCTTTGACCATCGAAGAGAAGGGATTGGAAAATGTGGATCTTTCAGACTGTGAATACGTGGTGCAGGCAGAAAGGATTGACGGTCAGTTCCGGGATACGGGAAACGATCATTCCGTCAGGGAGATAGACGGGGAACTGTACCGATTTGACTATGTATATGAGAACCGCAGCGGTAAGAAAAGGCTGACAGTTACCGTAAATGTGCTCCTGTGTATCATGTCGGCGGCCGTTATCGCTGTTCTGGTCTATGTGCGCAATAAAATCCTGTTCCCCTTCGAGCAGCTGACCGACGTTCCCTATGAGCTTGCAAAGGGGAATCTCACTGTCCCGGTGCAGGAAAGCAGCTGTCTCTTATAAACAACTCCGAGCACACGAGACCTACAGGAATGGCGTA
>JAIEKC010000531.1:0-1230 GCA_029064505.1 Acetatifactor sp. | reverse complement strand
GGTTTTCGTAGAGTAAACCATTCTGCGAAAACTCTTTGCATTGTCCGTTATGAATTTGCTTTAAAGCGGTGAATAAACAGAAAATCTTATAAGTGTACATAGAGGTGTTGGCAGAATGAGAAACGAATCAGTAATAAAAAATGAAATCCATGAATTGGTCAAAGAGTATTATGAACTGGCTCACGTTCCTAAAGCCAGTTATAAGAAAGGGGACAAGATCAACTATTCCGGCCGGGTGTACGATGAGGAAGAAATGGTCAATCTTGTGGATGCAGCCCTTGAGTTCTGGCTGACTTCAGGCCATTATGTGAGAGGATTTGAAAACGGCCTGGCAGAATTTTTGGGCATAAAATACTGTTCCCTTGTGAACTCAGGATCATCGGCAAATTTATGTGCTTTTATGGCGCTGACATCTCCGCAGTTAAAAGAACGGCGGATAAAAAAAGGTGATGAAGTGATCACAGTTGCCGCGGCATTTCCCACGACAGTTGCACCTATTATCCAGTATGGTGCTGTGCCTGTCTTTATTGATGTGACTATACCGGAATACAATATTGATATTACAAAACTGGAAGAGGCAAGGACTGAGCGGACCAAAGCAGTATTTCTGGCGCACACTCTGGGAAATCCTTTTGATCTGCAATATGTCAGGGATTTTTGTGATAAATATCAGCTATGGCTGATCGAGGACAATTGTGATGCGCTGGGGTCTAAATATTACTACAACGGCGAATGGCGCATGACGGGGACGATAGGTGATCTGTCTACCTGCAGCTTTTATCCTCCCCATCATATCACCCTCGGAGAAGGCGGCGCCGTATGCACGAATAACACACAGTTATACCGTCTGGTGAACTCGTTCAGGGACTGGGGGCGGGACTGTTGGTGTGCATCAGGCGTGGATGACACCTGCAAACACAGATATACGCAGCAGTTTGGTGAACTGCCTTATGGATATGACCACAAATATGTATATTCCCATTTTGGCTATAACCTGAAATCCACAGACATGCAGGCGTCTGTAGGTTGTGCCCAGTTAAAGAAGCTTCCCGGGTTCGTGGAGGCAAGGAAAAGGAACTGGGCATATTTAAAGGAACACTTGCAGGCAGTTTCTGACAAGATAATACTTCCTGAGCCGGTGGCAGATTCTGAGCCGAGCTGGTTTGGGTTTCTGATGACGGTAAAAGAAGATGCGGGGTTCAGCAGGGATGAACTGGTACAGTTCCTGGA
>JAIEKC010000530.1:0-5724 GCA_029064505.1 Acetatifactor sp. | reverse complement strand
ACAGAAGATTGATGTGAAACGGCAGGAGTTGGAGTTGCTGGAGGCACAGATCGAGGAAGAACATCTCAGGACTTTGGGGATAGAGGAATTTGCAAAGGAAGTCCAGACCAAGGGCTATATTGAGAATATTGCAAGGGAAAAGCTGGGGCTGGTTTATGAAGGTGAGATTCTTTTTAAGCAGGATGACTGATCATCCTGCTTTTTTTGTCGCAAAACTTTAAGGAAAAGGCTTCGTTGTTTTGACAAAAAATGTTTTGTCTCCTTTTTATAATGGAAACTGTTTCGCCGGGAAGCAAAAGAATTTTCTTCGGACAGCGGGGCAGAAGTTTTTTGGGAAATGGAGGAGTATTGTGACGTGATAACAGGGCAGGAGCTGATAGGACATTACAGGGGGAAGAGAACCACGGACAGACGGCTTCGGGAGGAGGAGCTTCGTACAGCGCAGGTGTCTGACCTGTGCAGAAGAAAACTGTTAAATTATGCGGATACTTTTAATGAGCTTTCCAGAAGCTATGACGGGGAATTTCAGCCCATATGGAGTGACAGACAGAAGCTGCTGTCGGAGAGACGTCTATGGGAGAACCGTCAGATCATTAGAGAGCACTTGACCGAGATGGCGAAGATCATGACGGAGGTGGCCAGTGAAGTCGTGTGCTTTTGCCCTATGGAGGAGAGGAAGAAACGTATACTGACCATGGCGTTAAAGGATGAGGGTATCCATGTGGAGAATCCCAGTTATCTTCCCCGGATTTCCGGAAAGCAGGCTGTAGTGCTGACCCTGCGCACAGAGGTAAAGGGAGGGATTTCTGCGGAGGAAGTGGCGGATATGGTCTCTGTGATCCTGGACAGGCGGTTTCAATTGTCTGTCACTAGTCCGTGCAGAATAGAGCGGGAGCCCCACAGCTTTATCTTGGAAGAAGAAGCAGAGTATCAGGTGCTCACCGGATTTTCCCGGGCTACGAAAGAGAATGAGACCATATCCGGAGATAACTTTGCTGTCATAGAGGCGGAAAAGGGCAGAGTTACCGTTATGCTGTCCGACGGTACGGGATCCGGGGAAAAGGCGGGAAAGGACAGCGAACGTGTGCTGGATCTGATGGAAAAGATGCTGGAAGCAGGCTACAGCATTGACGGAGCTGTAAACCTGGTCAATACGGCGCTGTTTATCACTGGTGAAGACCGCAATCATCCCACGCTGGATATCTGCGATATAGATCTCTATGGGGGAAACTGTCTGCTGTACAAGGCGGGAGGTGCGGTTACCTTTTTAAAGCGGGAGGACAAGGTGGAGCAGCTGAAAGCCGGCACGCTGCCATTGGGCATATTTCAACAGGTAGATATACCGTCCATAGAGAGACAGCTTCAGGACGGGGACTATCTCATCATGGTCTCGGACGGTGTGATCGACGCGCTTAAGGGGCTCGACTATGAAAATACATTGGAGGAGGCAATCTCCGGTATCCGGGAGCAGAATCCCGGTGAGATCGCGGAGAAGATCCTGCGCATGGTGATCTGTGCCGGAGGCGGGCATATACTGGATGATATGACGGTGGGCGTTATCGGAATTTGGGAAAGTTCGGTTTCTTCCTCTTGATTTTTTGGCGGTCATGGTTTAAATTTGTCATATGAGCATACGGCAGAATACGGAGGAAAAGGTGTTTTCCTATATGGAACGGCATCATATGATCAGCCCTCATGACCATGTTGTGATGGGGGTGTCCGGAGGGGCAGACTCGGTTTGCCTCTTATTTGTATTGTTGAAATATTCCGAAAGTGTGCCGCTGGAATTGTCGGTAGTCCATGTGAACCATGGGATCCGCTGTGATGCGGTGCGGGATGCCGAATATGTGGAAAAGCTGTGCGCGGAGAGGAAAATCCCTTATTATCTCATGGAAGCGGATGTAAGGGGCTATTCGGAACAGGAGAAATGCTCTCAGGAAGATGCGGGGAGAAGGCTCCGGTATGAAGCTTTTCATAAGGTGGCGGAGAGGATCGGGGCAGAGAAGATCGCTGTGGCTCATAATTGTAATGACAGAGCGGAAACAATGCTTTTTCACCTGTTCCGGGGAAGCGGCTTAAAAGGTATGTGCGGTATCCGCCCTGTGCGCCGGAAGATCATAAGGCCTGTTTTATGCCTGGAGCGGACGGAAATAGAAGATTACCTGAGGAAAAGGCAGATATCCTGGTGTACGGACAGTACCAACGGGACGGACGATTATGCCAGAAACCGTATCAGGCATCATATCCTGCCCTACGTGGAGGAGGAACTTGTGCGGGGCTGCGTGGCACACATGTCGCGGACGGCGGATATCCTGACGGAGACGGAGGAGTATATGAGGCAGCAGACGCAGGAGGCGAGAGAAAGCTGCGTGGAGGAGCGGCCGGGGCGGTTTGAACTTTCCGTGGAAGTCTTTTGTAAACTTCATCCTGCCATTCAGAAGAGGCTGCTTCACCTTTTGGCGGAAGAGCTTTCGCCCACGGGAAAGGATATTCTGGCTGTTCATATTGCGGATATCCTGCAGCTTTTTAAGGAGACGGGAAACAGGAGAGTGAGCCTGCCGATGGAAATGGTTGCGGTTCGCAGTTATACAAAGGTGATTTTAGGTAAGAATAGAAAGTATGTGCGGCCGTCCCTCGGATATTCCGTTTCCAGAGAACGGCTTGCGGAAGGAGAGCTTCAAATGGATCTGGGCGGGAGCGGGCTGTTGGAGTTTACATTGCTTTCCGGCAGACAATATGAAGAAGTTCCCAGAAATCAGTATACGAAATGGTTTGATTATGATAAAATAGAGAAATCGATATATATCCGATATCGGGAAACGGGAGACTTTCTGAGTATTGCTGACGGACATGGTCAGATCATTCATAAATCGCTCAAGGACTATATGATCACGGAAAAGATACCGCGGGAAGACAGGGAGGCCCTCCCGCTGCTGACGGAAGGAAGCCATGTGTTATGGATCGTTGGCGGCAGGATCAGTGAATACTATAAGGTGGACAGGAATACAAAGCGTATTCTGCAGGTACAATTAAAGAAGGGCTGCTCCGGCAGCGAAACGGAGGATGAAGATGAGTGAACATGTGAAAGTACTTTTGTCGGAGGAAATGGTAGATGCACGCATCCAGGCTATCGGCGAACAGATCAGCAGGGATTATGCCGGGAAGCAGGTACATCTGATCTGTGTCCTGAAAGGAGGCAGCTTCTTTATGTGTGAGCTTGCCAAGAGGATTACCGTGCCGGTGTCTCTTGACTTTATGTCTGTGTCAAGCTACGGCAGTGATACCAAATCCAGCGGGGTGGTAAAGATCGTGAAGGATCTGGACGAATCCCTGAAGGATAAGCATGTGATCGTGGTGGAAGATATCGTGGACAGTGGAAGGACCTTAAGCTATCTGTTGGAGATGCTCCAGGACAGGGGCCCGGCTTCTCTTCGCCTGTGTACTCTTTTGGACAAACCTGACAGACGTGTCAAAGATGTGTTTGTGGATTATACGGGATTCGAGATCCCTGATCAGTTTGTAGTGGGCTATGGCCTTGATTACAATCAGAGGTATCGCAATCTGCCTTATATAGGGGTAGTGGAATTCGATTAGCAAAACGGTCCGGGGACAGTATGAGAACACCCCGGACGGTCCGGAATATAAATAGGAGGCTTGCAAGTGAAGCAGAATGGCAGAGGATTTCATTCATATTTTGTATTTATTTTGTTGCTGCTTATGGTGGTGGCCGTGCTCAGTACTCTGAGAAGCAGCGAGCAGGATTATTCGAGGGCTGAATTTATTGCCGATATAGAGAGCGGAAAGGTCACTGAGGTAGAGGTAAATCCCAACAGTGAGACTCCTACCGGCTACCTGAGGGTGGTGCTGAATGACGGTACGCTGAAGCGTCTCTATGTGACGGATATTATGGAGACGGAGCAGCTGGTCAGGGAATATGGCTTTGATCCTCTGGTCAAGGATGTACCCAGAGAGAGCTGGGTGCTGACCACGCTGGTGCCACTGGTGGTGGTGCTGGCGGTGGGCGTGTTCATGTTCATGATGATGAATGCCCAGAATGCCGGCGGCGGTAACAGTAAGATGATGAATTTCGGCAAGAGCCGTGCAAGAGTATCGCTGGGAGATAAGAATATCACTTTTGCGCAGGTGGCAGGCCTAAAGGAGGAGAAGGAGGAACTGGAGGAAATCGTAGATTTTCTGAAGGAACCCGGAAAGTATACCAAAGTAGGGGCAAGGATTCCCAAAGGAGTACTTCTGGAAGGCCCTCCCGGCACCGGTAAGACATTGCTGGCGAAGGCGGTGGCGGGAGAAGCGGGAGTTCCCTTTTTCAGCATCTCCGGTTCGGATTTTGTGGAAATGTTTGTAGGTGTGGGTGCTTCCCGTGTCCGTGATCTGTTTGAGGATGCCAAGAAGAATTCACCCTGTATCGTGTTTATCGATGAGATTGACGCAGTGGCCAGAAGACGCGGAACCGGTATGGGCGGAGGTCATGACGAGAGAGAGCAGACGCTGAATCAGCTGTTGGTTGAGATGGATGGATTTGGCGTCAATGAGGGCATTATCGTCATGGCGGCCACCAACCGTGTGGACATTCTGGATCCCGCCATTCTGCGGCCCGGGCGGTTTGACAGGAAGGTGGCGGTGGGCACTCCCGATGTGGGCGGGAGAGAAGACATTTTAAAGGTTCACGCGAAGAACAAGCCGCTGGGAGAAGATGTGGATCTGAAGCAGGTAGCTCAGACGACGGCAGGATTTACCGGGGCGGATCTGGAAAATCTGCTGAATGAGGCAGCCATCAATGCGGCAAAAAACAGGAAGGGTTATCTGACGCAGGAGGATATCCGCAAGGCTTTTGTCAAAGTGGGTATCGGTGCGGAAAAGAAGAGCCGTATCATTTCCGACAAGGAGAAACGGATCACTGCCTATCATGAGGCCGGACATGCGATCCTGTTCCATGTGCTGCCTGATGTGGGACCGGTCTATACCGTATCCATCATTCCCACCGGTGTAGGCGCGGCTGGTTATACCATGCCCTTGCCCGAGAGAGATGAAATGTTCCGGACCAAGGGGCAGATGCTCCAGGATATCATGGTTTCTCTGGGAGGACGGATTGCGGAAGAAATTATTTTCAAGGATATTACCACCGGTGCTTCCAGTGATATTAAGAAGGCTACCAAGGTGGCGCGCAAGATGGTGACAAAATTCGGTATGTCGGATAATATCGGTGTCATCTGTTACGATGATGATGACGATGAAGTCTTTATCGGGCGGGATCTGGCACACGCGAAGTCACACAGCGAATCTGTGTCCGGTGAAATAGACAGAGAGGTCAAGACCATCATAGACGACTGCTATGCCAGATCAAAGAAGATCATTCTGGAGTATGAACAGGTGCTGCACAGTTGCGCAAAGCTGTTGCTGGAAAAAGAGAAAATAGGCAGGGAAGAGTTTGAAGCACTGTTTTCTTGTTAATTTTCACAAAAGAGAATTGTTAAAAATATACAAAATAGAAGCACTGTTTTTGTAAAATTTGTGAAAAATGGGAATAGCCAAAGCGGGATACAGATGGTATTATAATACTCGTAACCCCCCAATACATTATATAGTTTTTTGCTATACCCCATAAGTAAGAAATACCTTCTCTAAAAAGGGCAGTCATCCCATGGCTGCTCTTTTTACTGCCCTGAAAAAAAGTGTTGAATTAGGACGCTGTTTTCAGTACAATAG
>JAIEKC010000053.1:0-3543 GCA_029064505.1 Acetatifactor sp. | reverse complement strand
TTCCATAAGCCTGTCCGATGCCAGGGACTGGGAGTAGTTCGTACGATCCCATATCACCAGATCAGGGCCCTTTCCGGATAATACTTCAAGCGGGAGCTGTGTCTCCAGAGCCTCAAACTGTTCCGCACCGCCCCCGTAACTCTTCATCTCGATAAAATAATCAGGATTGCTCTCATTAAAGGCGGTGATCCGGTCCATGGTCTCACGGAACGGCACCGTGACCACCGCAGTCACCACCTGGCGGCCCATGGCACTGTAAGCGGGATTTTCCATGATATTGGGCAAATCATCACCTTTATCCTCCGATCCACTGGCAACTGCCTCACTGCTGTCAGAACTGCCAACGGAATCGTCAGACGCACTGCTCTCCCTTTCCCTGCTTTCCATATATCGGGTGACCGGATCCACCGCTGCACTGTTCTCTCCCTCCCCGCTGTTATCCGTTCCACAGCCTGTCAGAAGAAATGATATAAATATACATAACATCAGACAACTCTCTCTGATCCCTTTCATTTGAGGCAGCTCCTTTCAATTTATTCTGCTTTTCTGCCGGCAGACACAGAGCAATTTCACCTGAGCCAAAACGCCCCTGGTGGAATTGTATCTAAAGAATCCTTCATCCACATCAGTTGAAGCTCTTAAAAACAATAACAATATTGATTGCTTCTACTGAATATATTTCTGCGCGATCCAACCCTCACTTCATTCGCTCACCCACATACATGCTGACCCGGTTCTGGATGATATCGGCTACGGTGGCAGCGTCCTTGTCACCCCCAAAATAAGCTCCGGCCTCCTCCATGATGATATCCATTATACCGGGATCCCCGCCGGCACTACGGTGAGTGTTCTCGATGATGCTGCGGTATAATTCCGCGTCCTCCTCCGTGATACACGAGAATCCCACTGCACCCTCTCTTTCCGTTAACAGAACCTGATATCTGACCTTCTCCTGTTCTGTACCGTTGATCGTCTGATACTCTACAGTCAACGCATCCTGGATCTTCTCTTCAAATACAGACCGCAGGAGTGGATTTCCCCTTGTATTCCTCTGCATATCTTCCATGAGATAGCTCTTGATAAACTCCCATGCCCCTTCCGGATCGCTGCTGTTCCGGCATATGGAAAAGCATTCCCCACAGGGAGCCGCCACTCCGCCGCCCAGCTCCTTCTCTCCATCTGTCACAGGAACGCCCGGCCACCGCAGCTCCACATCACCGAAACGGGCTCTCACCTCTGCCATTGACCAGGGAGTGGATAAATGGGGATGGTATAAAAAACATTTCCCACTGCTGTAAAATTCATAATAAGATTCCAGATCGTCAAACCCATCAGGAAGAGTATTGCAAAATTCCAGCATTTCCACAAATTCCGGCGTGTCAAAATGACATTCCCCGCTGTTCCAGTCCACAAAATTCCCCATACACCCCCCAACCACATAATTGAGTGTATACTCCTTGTTAGGATAATCGAAAACCACTTCCGCATGAGAGCTGTTTTCGAAAGCATCCAAGATCTCTCCAAACTCCCAGCTTTCCGTGATCCCTCTGTCAGCCCCCAATTCCTCCGCTTTCCCGCACATGGTACTTACGGCAAATGACGAGGGAAATATATACAAGCCTCCGTTTCGTTCAAATGCCTGCAGGATATTCTCAAAATAATCTTCCCTATGGAAATCCGGATCCGCATCCATAAGGTCATTCAGATCCATCATAAGCATTTCTGATGCCAGAGCCGGAGTGTAATACCCGTTCCATATCACCAGGTCAGGGCCTTTTCCAGACAATATCTCAAGAGGGAGCCGGTTTTCCAGATCCGCTGCCTCCAGTACGCGGGCTCCCTCCGCTTTATAGTCCATTATTTCTACAAAATAGGATGGGCTGCTGTCATTAAAGGCCCGGATCCGCTCCAGAATCTCACTGGTTATGGACGGAGATGTTACCACCGCTGTCAGCACCTGACGACCATTTGGGTTATATGCGGGATTCTCCATGATATCAGGCTGTGTTCCTCCCGCATCCGCCCCACTGCTACCAGAACTGTTAACCAGCTCCTCTGTGAAATCAGATTGTCTCTCTTCACCGCTGCTAACAGCGCTATTGACAGGATCACTTGTAACACTGCCCTGTCCCTCCCCGCAGCCTGTCAGAAAAAAGGATACACAGAACAACAAGCAGCACTTTCTTATCTTTTTCATCTAAAAACAGCTCCTCTCATTTTTCCAGAAAATATAAGACAATCCCACCCAAACCAAAACAGTCCGAGTGGAATTGTATCAAAAGCACTCATCCGCACAAATTGAAATCATACAAAATAATGGCTCTATGATAATTTTACTGAACAAAATCCTTAGCAATCCAACCGCTGGCATTGATAGAACTGCTCGTCACTCTCAACCATGTATAACCATCAACAATCTCAGCTTCTCCGCTTAAGATCACCCAAGGATCATTGACCGCATAAAATGTACCTACAATTGTCCCACTGAGACTGGGTGTTGCCCTCAATCGAACTTCGTTCCCTTTTACATAACGAAATGAATTCTCATAATCCGGCAAAATAAAAATCCTCGCACTGCCCGCGGCCAGTACCGGTTCCTCAGGCTGCTGTCCAGCCTCCGCCGCAAAGGCTGTCATCGATCCTGCCAGTACCATACAAAGTGATAAAACAGCTGCTACGTAAACTTTGATTTTTTTCATAAAAATCCCTTTCTCTTATAGCACATTCTCATGCGGATGAAAAGCACTTTCTGAAATAATGATCTATGTGACGTGCCTCATAGTATCAATCCTTTAACAAAACAGCACACACACATAACGGAAACAGTACAAGTGATCTGAGATCCTGATCAAAACAAAAGACGCTCAGCACTCCCAGAGCAAATGTTTCCGCAAGACCTCCGATCCGCTTCGCCCTCAGTATCCTTACATCCTCTATCGGATTCACCTTAGAATTACAGGGCGCATATCTCATTATCCTGTATATGGAGTAAACCAACATACATCCCAATCCCCAGGACATCCATTCCCCGCTGATCCCGGTCAGCAATGACGGGCACACACAGGGAATCAGCATTGTACAGAAGCATCCCAGATGGGACTTGCTGTGCCAGCCACCTGTCCAGTAGCGCATACTGCTGAATACGGCCATTGACAGAAACACTGCCGCCAGCTGATGTAATACAGCCCCTGTCAGAAAGATTCCCATCATCTTAAGTGACGTGTTCAGGCTGACCTGTATCCCGTAAAGTATGATCGGATAGTCTTCATCCGATACAGCACCGTTCCTCTTACACCAATCGGCTATTCCGCTGCATAACAGTTTCATCCTTTCATTGACCTCTTCCTTTCCAGAAGTTCTTTCGGCGGCTTGATCTCATAAGCACCAAGTGTCCAGCTTTTTGCTACACCTCTATATGCTGCCTTTTCAGCAATGAAAACAATTTTTTTTACAATTTTTCTCTTCATTTTTACTCCTTTCGTTGCCTTATTGTGTTGTAAAATGCTCTTTTTATGTTATATTATTGATGTTGTGGCTGTATTC
>JAIEKC010000529.1:0-3351 GCA_029064505.1 Acetatifactor sp. | reverse complement strand
ATAGTACGGTCATTACCGGCGCTTTGCAGGGCGTTTCGGCATATCCGGTTTCTGTGGAGGTGGATATTTCACCCGGTCTGCCTACGCTGAATCTGGTCGGCTCCTTAAGTCAGGAGGTCAGGGAAGCGAAAGAACGGGTGGGAGTTGCCTTGCGCAACACAGGGTTTCATCTGCCGCCCAGCCGAATCACGGTGAATCTGTCACCGGCGAACCGGAGAAAGGACGGTACGGCTTTTGACCTGCCAATCGCGGTGGGTCTGTTGGCGGCGATGAATCAGATTCCCGGTAAGAGACTGGAGAATACGCTGTTTCTGGGTGAAGTGGGACTGGACGGGGAGATCAAGGGGGTCCCCGGAGTTCTGCCTATTGTCAGGGAGGCTGCGTTGCGGGGAGTACGGCAGTGTATTGTGCCGGCGGCGAATGTTATGGAAGGAGCTTTGATCGCGGATATTACGGTCAGGGGAGCTGCCAGCCTCCAGGAATTGTCTGCTTTCCTGTTGTTGGAAGAGGAGGAGGGGGAGAAGCTGCTGCCGGCGATGCAACTGGATGCCATGCAGCTGTTTCAGGAGAAGGCGGCGGAGAGAATACCGGATTTTTCGGAGGTCAACGGACAGGAGACGGCGAAGCGCGGAGCAGAGATAGCGGCAGCAGGATTTCATAATCTGCTCATGGTTGGACCGCCCGGCGCCGGCAAGTCAATGATAGCCAAACGGATTCCCGGTATTCTGCCGCCGCTGACACTGGAGGAAAGCCTGGAAGTGACTTCTGTCTTCAGCGTGGCGGGATTGCTGAAGGAGGGAGAGGCCATGGTCACGAAGCGTCCCTTCAAAAATCCTCATCATTCCATAACGCAGGCGGCTTTGGTGGGAGGCAGTACCATTCCCAGACCGGGAATGATTTCTCTGGCGCACAGAGGAGTGTTGTTTCTGGATGAACTGCCGGAATTTCAGCGTGTGGCGCTGGACAGCCTGCGACAGCCCTTGGAGGAACATGAGATCCATATTGCACGAGCGAACGGCACTGTTACCTATCCCAGCGATTTTATGCTGGTATGCGCCATGAATCCATGCCCTTGCGGGTTCTATCCCGATGCCAACAGGTGCCGGTGTACGGAACCGCAGGTCAGGCGGTATATGGGAAAGGTGTCAGGACCGATTTTGGATCGGATCGACCTGTGCGTGGAACTGCAGGCGGTAGATATTGAAAGTCTGAAAAGCGGTAAAAAGAGTGAGAACAGCGAGACCATCCGGAAGCGAATCATCCGGGCACGAGAGAGGCAGAAGGAGCGCTTTTACGACACAAAATATCGATTTAATGGAGATATTGAGGCGGCGGATATGGAAAGCTATTGCAGACTGGGTATGAAGGAGCAGCAATACATGGAACAGCTTTACCGCAGTCTGAATTTAAGTGCCAGAGCGTATCACCGCATTTTAAAAGTGGCAAGAACCATAGCGGATCTGGCAGAAACTCCGGAAATAGGTACGGAACATCTGCTGGAAGCCTCTTTTTACCGCCCCGCTCAGGAATACTGGAGATGAGGGCATACAGTCAAAAGACAGGAGAGGACGGATAGGCCGGAGTGAAGCGGTCAGTAAGTCGAAAGGAAAACGGTTAAACGTACAGGCAGGGTTGTGGGAACAGAATAGGAAGGAGTGGAAGAAATGTGAGAAACAACCGGATGGAGGACAAGTGAGAGAGCAGATCAAAGGGGAAATAACCCGGGAAACGGAACAGAAGAATAAGATTTCATTTATCACGCCTTTTGAGAAAGAGTATCCCGGGAGGCTGCGAAATATCCCGGATGCGCCTGCAGGTCTATATGTCAGAGGAAGGCTGCCTGCGGAGAAAAATATTACGGTAGCGGTCATAGGAGCACGAGACTGCTCCGACTATGGACGATACGTGGCGGAGGGACTGGGAGCTTTCCTGGGAAGGAATGGTGTAACGGTGGTCAGCGGTATGGCAAGGGGAATTGACGGAATCAGTCAATGGGCGGCACTGGAAGCGGGAGGTACCTCCATCGGTGTATTGGGATGTGGCGTGGATATCTGTTATCCGTCAGAGAATCGGGCATTATTTGACAGATTGCTTGAGCAGGGAACCATTTTATCGGAGTATCCGCCCGGCATGCCGCCTAAAGCTATGAATTTTCCGGCGAGAAATCGAATTGTCAGCGGACTGGCAGATGCGGTGGTGGTGGTTGAGGCGCGGAGCAAAAGCGGTACGCTGATCACGGTAGATATGGCGCTGGAGCAGGGCAGAGAGGTGTTTGTGATTCCCGGAAGAATCACGGACCGTCTCAGCGACGGCTGCAATAAGCTGATAAAACAGGGAGCGGCGGTATTGCTTTCTCCCGAGGAACTGCTGGAGGAACTTTTGGAATGGAAGGAGAGGACGGGGGGCAGGGCAGAGTGGCAATCTGACAGAAAAGAAGCAGGTTCCCAAAAGAATTGCGGAGAGGACAGGCGGGAAGATAGCAGACATCGGCAGAAACAAGGGAGGAATGTGGAAAAAGGGCGGTCGGAGTGTGACCATACGATGGCGGTCAAAGCAGAAACCGGTATCAAAGCCATGGCAAACGAAGTGGCTGAGGTGAAGGACAGACCGTCGGAAGAGAGAACAAAATCTAGGATGGTACGGGAAAAACAGCATGACGTGTGGCCGGAGGAAGAAGTTCCGGATGTGCCGTCAGAACTTGGAGATGTTTACCGGGCATTGGACTTTTATCCTCAGTCGGTGGAGCAGATCGCGGCACGCCTGCCTCCTCATATTTCCCGGAGACAGGCAGCGATACAGCTTATACAGCTCTGTATGGAAAAGAAAGCGATTCAGGTCAGCCCGGGATATTTCAAGAGCGTATTACATTAATATGACGGTGCTGCAGAGAGTGTAAGGGCAGGAATAAGTGGATTGAAAAAGCTGCAGGTTCTGATATAATAGGAACATAAAGGGAAATAATGTGAGATCGGAAGGGAAACTAAACTTTCCGGTATTGAAATCAGTGCATGAAAGAGGCAGAATGGAGGTGTGATAATGACAAATGATGAATTGCTACTTGCGATTTCAGATATGATCAATCCCCTTAGAGAAGATATGCGGGGAATGAAAGGAGATATCCTGGAATAAAGCAGGATGTTTCAGTGTTGAAGCAGGACGTCACGGAATTGGAGCAGGATGTCTCAGAATTAAAACAGGATGTTCAGGAAATAAAAATCAGAGTGAAGAAGATCGAACTGATTCAGGAAAATAAAGTTTTACCGCGACTGAACACAATAGAATCCTGCTACATATCAACTTATGACAGGTATGGGACAGCGTTGAGGACTATGAGATGATGAAGTTGGATAT
>JAIEKC010000528.1:0-4147 GCA_029064505.1 Acetatifactor sp. | reverse complement strand
GCATTGATACAGTCGCCGCAGGCGATCATGGGCCACACCAGCATACCGATATAGGAATTAAAGGCCACGAACTGGCCAATGGAGACCTCCCCGCTTAAAACCATTTTTCCTCCAAATATCAGGTTCAGCAGAAGACTGATCCCGGTGATGGCATCCAACAGGGGGCCGAAAACGGCCCGCAGCTTTACCACGCTCAGATTCTTCTCCATATTATTGATGCTGGCCTTTTCAAAAGCCTTAAAATCCGCTTCCTCCTGCACAAAGGCTTTCAGCACCCGGACTCCCGCCAGACTCTCCTGGACCTTGTCTGACAATTCGGAAAAGGCATCCTGCCTCCTGAGCTGCCGCCTTTTCACCTCGATGCCGTAAAAGTAGCAGCCTATGGCCACCAGGATCAGCGGGACAAAGGCCAGCAGTGTCAGCTTAAAATCTACGTACACCACCATTTTTACCAACACCATGATGGTCATGACCACCGCGTCAAAGGTCGTCACCACCGCCATGCCCACCGCCTGGCGGATGGCCTGCAGGTCATTGGTAAAATGAGCCATCAGATCTCCCGTCTTGTGACTGTTGAAATATCTGGCTGACAGGGTTTCCAGATGTCCGAACATATCATTACGCAGACGATACTCAATCCCCCTGGCGGCACCCTGCAAAAAATATCTCCAGCCGAAGCGCCCCAGAGTCATGATCATACCCGCTGCGAAAATCTTTGCCAATATGGGAATCACTCCCTGCATCCCGAAAGCTCCCGCCGTAAGCCCGTCTATGATCTCCCCCGTATACTGGGGGATATAAAGGCTTGCCAGATCTACCAGAAGCAGGATTATGATCCCTGCGATATAGTTCCATTTGTATTTCCATAAATAGGGAAAAAGTGAAAACTTTTTCATGTGATCATCATACCTTTCCGCAGCCTGCAGCCCCTTATCGCCAAACAGGATAAACCGTTTGATCCACACAGGCCGCAGGCTCACAAACTCTTACACGGATGACAGATCGACCTCTGTCATCCTGCTTGCACGGCCTTCGCTGCCATTGGCAAACACCGCGGTCACATAATACTGCCAGAGATCACCCGCTTCCGCAGTAAAAGGCAGAACGGCCAGGGATTCCTTTTCTTCCGTGGTCACAGTCCGCACCACCTCAAAGGTCAGCTCTTCCTTCCTCTTGGCATACACATGATAGGAGACCGCGTTTTCCACCGGATTCCAGTTGAGCAGGAAGCTGCCCCTGCCGTTCTCCACGGAGATCTCCTGTACCACGAAGCCGGTCACCGCATCCTTCGCGTACACTCTCGCCCTGCCGGTGCTGTCGATTCTCTTTTCGGGTTTTCTGATTTCCTCTATGGGAATCGGCTGAACCAGACTTTTCAGCTCATCCAGCTGTCCGTCCCTGTCATACTCCCGTATCATCTGCGCCACCATATCCGCATAGACTCCGGCTCCGTATTCCTGCAGGTGGGCCTTATCGGAGACGCCTGCGGCATAAGCGCCCTCAGGATACTCTCCCTCTTCCAGCCACATATATAAACTCTTGCTCTCCTCGGGGCCGATCTGATTCACATGATCGTTGCTTCTTTTCCCCAGATCCAGCACAGGAATATTCTGCTCCTCACCGAGCTTTAGCATCTGTTCCCGGTATTCGGCAAAGCACAGCTTATTGCTTCCGTCCTCCTCCAGTACGCGCATGGTCACAGGCGTCACCAGAACGCACTGTGCCCCTCTCCGCCTGCAGGCATCGATATAGCGCTGAAGGAAGAAGGGAAATTCTTCCACGGCTATGTAACGGTTCGGACGGATCGCCGTAGCGTCATTGTGGGCAAACTGGACAAACATATAATCACCGGGGCATAAGATCTCCAGCACCTGATCCAGCTTTCCCTCGTCATAGAAGGATCTTGCGCTCCTGCCGCCGATGGCACGGTTCTCGATCACGATCCCGGGAAGTTCATACGTCCTCGCCTGGGAATAAGTGCTGTGCTCCGCAGGGTATTCCCTGTATTCCTCACTTCCCTTAAAAAACTGCCGGAGCATCTGCCCCCATCCCGTCTGGGGATAGAAACGCTTCTCATAACTCTGCACCGTGGAGTCGGATACCAGAAAGATCCTGGGAATCTGCCGCTTCTCCATGGGCGGCTGCTCCGTGATCTCAAGGGAACGGATATAGACATCTCCCTCTATCACCTGGTCATGAATATCCGGAAGCGCGGCAGCGGCAAAGGTCAGGGTAAAATGGTCATCCGTAAGGCAGAGCGTGACTTCCGTCTCCCGCTGCTCCCCCGGCTCCACCGTGACCGCTTCCTCTTTCACGATTCCGTTCACCCTGATATGACAGGTGTATGGTTCTTTTGCAGGATTTACCAGAACGGCCCTGATCCGATAATTGCTACCGGAAAGTTCTCCTGACATTTGTGTTGTTTCTTCATAATAATAGATACCGAAACCGGTCTCCTCAATCTCCTGCCACACGCGGCTGTGAATCCTCAGAATGCCGTCCCGCTCCTCCAGAAAGTTTCTGCCGGGTTCCTGCTTCGCTTTTCTGGGATAATACACCCCGTCCACCCATCCCGGCGCCTTTTCGCCGTAGGTGACATCAAGGCATTGCATACCCTGGTATTTTACACCTTGAAATGGTATGTCAGATGCTTTTCCCATATCCCTGTCTTCCGAATTCCGCTCTCTCATATCCTGATCTCCCATACCCCGATTCCTTTCATTCTGTTTTGCATAGTCTGTGACTTTCATCCTCCGTTCCGGAATGATGATTTTCCTCTTTTGTTTCCCTCTCAAATCTTCATACCTGATATATCAACGAAACAGCCCCGCACATCTTATGACATGCATGCGGCTGACAGGTTACCCATTCTATTGTACCCTCATTTCAGAAGGTGTCAAGTAAGAGGAAGGCGATTTTCCTGTAAAACCGGTTGCCGTCGTTATTTCGCTTCTCTTTTTGCAGACACAGATACTCACATCTATCGTAACCTTCTTTATGGATGATAATATTTCTTCATCTGCCGATACATTGACCATCATGGGCGTCATTTTTATCCATGACCTCAACTGCTCCCTGTTTACTCTGACTTTGTAATACACTCTTTTCTTTTCCACAATTTCCATGTATTGGGATAGATAATGTATGACCTGTTCATCATCTCTGTGACTTTTTAGCTTAGTCCCGACCGCCTTTCTGAATTCCTGCAGATATTCTATACCGGGAATAACCTTTATCAGGATTCCATCCTCTTTCAAAATCCTGTGAAAGGACTTGTAATTGGCCGGTGTGAAAATATTAAAAAGCACATCCGCACAGTTATCTTTCAACGGAATATTCACCAGATCCGCTACCAGCCACAGTATCTCTTTCGTACTTTTACACGCCTGTAAGATCGCATCCTTTGAAATATCGAACCCGATCTTATTGCCGCTGATCCGGCTGCCCAGCTTAGTGAGAAATGTGCCTTCTCCGCATCCCGAATCAACCACAGTACATTCTTTACGGCTGCATACATGCGCGGATACAAGTAAATCCATCCTTTCCATGAGTTCATCATAGAACCCGCTGTCATACACTAAGCGCCTGTGTTCGAACAATTCCGCATTATAAATTTTCACAGACGTTTTTTGTACAAAATTTATATATCCTTTTTTTGAAATGTCGTAACAATGGTTTTCCTGACAGACAAGACTGGATTTTGTAACTTTCATCTGCTTCCCGCACAGAGGACACGCAAATAAAAAGGCAGATGCCTCCCATTTATCTTTCATATCATTAATATCCTTTCTTTTTCAATATTTGGGCATAAAAATACTGTAAAGAAAGAATGAAAAATGGGTTCACTAAAGACAGCACATTGTTCGACAGATAAAGGCAACGGCCGGCGCCGCTGTCTGTGAAACAATGTACCCGGCAAAGACACTGCCATGCCAACTGAAATCACATTATATTCTTACTTTACAGCAGTTATTTACGAACAAAAGGCTTGAAAGAAGCGTTATACACAGTTCCACATCCTTTCCATAATAAATTTTGAATCACGAATTCTGATAAGACATAATTTATGGCACTCTAGTAGATATGGGGATTACTCCCCATACCCCTACACAAAACCGTACGTGCGCTATTAACGCATACGGCTTTT